>JAEDGE010000005.1 GCA_016297675.1 Oscillospiraceae bacterium | reverse complement strand
GAAGTGATTATATTATACCGCTTTCAAACCCCATGTGCAAGTCGGGATTTTAAATAATAAATCTGCCATTTTTTGTTGTGTAAAATCCGCATCCTCCCGTAAATTGCGAATCCGCTGATAGGTCATAGATTTCCCTCCTTTTTCTCTTTTATTCTATCATTCTACATTTTCCCCCATTGACATTTGGCACATATTGTGGCATAATGAGAGCAGATAGGAGGTGATTCTACATGGAACTGTATCAAAAGCCTTATTTCACACTTTTTTCCGAAATCTGTAATACCATTGAATCGCTCGAAGCGATTCTGCAAAAAAATTCTTTGCCAGAACCTGAACGAAATATTCTACAGGAACAGGTAAAGAGCCTGAAGAACGTCCAGCAGAAAACAGAAGAGTATCTAATTTCCCAACCAATTTTTTAATTTTTTCAAAAAAACACTTGACAAACGGCGAAAAGTGTGGTATAGTATAAAACGTTGTGTAACGCAACGTGAATATCGTATTCTAAAGACAGCTGGTGGCATCCGCCGTAAATCCAGCCGAGGAATTGCTCTATCAAGATGATACTGCCGCATTCCCTGTCGAATAGCGGCTTTTTTTGATTGTGACGGCATTTCTTTGATACGATAACAATAGTATCGGAGGTGAATTCACATGGCAAGTGAAAAGATTCTGGAAAGCAAAAAGGCAAAGGTGGCTGCTCTGACAGAAAAGCTGCAGAACAGTGTTTCTTTCGTTTTGGTTGACTACAAGGGAATTACCGTGGAAGAAGATACCAAGCTGAGAAAGGAACTGCGGGAAGCAAACGTTTCTTACACCGTTGAGAAGAACTCTATGCTCCGTTTTGCATTCAAGGAAATGGGCATTGCAGACGCTTTTGAAGATGTTCTGCACGGCACTACTGCAATCGCTGTTTCTAACGACGATCAGACTGCTCCGGCTCGTATTCTGGGCAAGTTCGCTGAAACCAAGCCGGAAACCTTCAATCTGAAGGCTGGTTATGTAGAAGGCACTGCTTACGACACCGCCGGTGTACAGGCACTGTCCAAGATCCCGTCCAAGGATGTTCTGCTGGCACAGCTCGTTGGCTCTCTGCAGGGCCCGCTGCGGAAGCTGGCTGCTACTTTGCAGGCTCTGGCAGACAAGAAGAACGAAGAAGAAGCTGCATAAGACAGCGATTCGTCCAATGTCCGGCTGCCGCATGACGGCATAGCGGACAACTTTACAATATTATAAAGGAGATTACTATCATGGCATCTGAAAAGATTTTAAATTTCATTGAAGAAATCAAGACTCTGTCTGTTCTGGAACTGTCCGAACTGATCGACGCAATTCAGGAAGAATTCGGTGTAACTGCTGTTATGGCTGCTGCTCCGTCTGGAGACTCTGCAAGTTCTGCTGCTGAAGAAAAGACCGAATTTGATGTTGTTCTGGCTTCCTTTGGTGACGCTAAGATGGCTGTTATCAAGGCTGCTAAGGACGCTCTGGGTCTGGGTCTGAAGGAAGCTAAGGCAGTTGTTGAATCTGCTCCGGCTACCATCAAGGAAGGCGTTTCCAAGGCTGATGCAGAAGCTCTGAAGGCTAAGCTGGAAGAAGCTGGTGCAACCATCGAAATCAAGTAAGATTTTCGATTCTAAAAACAGTCCATATCCTGCGGTTGTGAAAAACAGCCGCAGGATTTTTTGTATCTGTTTTTATTTTTAATGATTTGCAGAGTCTTTTTATACTATGCACATTTTTATAAGAGAAAGTGCACCACGGTCATCAGCACGACACCCGGCACACCAAGAATAACTGCCTGCATCAGATTAAACAGACTGACTTCCGGTGAAAACCCAATCCAATGCCCGAAATAATGCAGCAGCAACAACGCTGCTACGCCCGTCAGTGTTCCTCGCAGCAGCGAACGGATGACATGCTTACGATGTAGGTAAAAACTGCCCATGAACAAAGCAAGTGCTGCCCAAATCGCCCAAAAAACAATATGTTCCATCCTGTTTCTTCCTCCGTCTTATGTCAATAAATATGCCAATGCCATCATCAGTTTTTTATCTCCCCCCTCTTTATACAACATGACCAACAACACCAGAATCAAAATTTGATCTTTATCCAGTTTTTCCAGTAATTCTGTCGGATTCCAATTTCCAAACAGCCCCATCTGCGGTGGCTTTTTTGACGAAGGGATCTGTGGTGACGATTTGGGGGCAGCCGGCTCTTCCCGCAGCGGTAAAAAATCATAACTGGATGCCTGTGATTCCTGCGGCGGTACGACACGATGATACATCTCTCGGGAACGGCGAATGGCATCTTGCCGCATGGCATCGCCGTCTCTTCTGGTATATTGCGGCACGCCGATTCGCCTCCTTTTTGATACGCATCAACCGATACACCGACTTCCACCAGAAGCGGTATTGCAGTGCATGACACTGTATGAAACTATATATGCAGAAAGCACTAATTCTGTTTCTGTTGCCTGAAAAATTACACTACAGCAAATCTTTTAGCATACCACTCTCCTTTAAAAGTGTCCACATCGAAAGCAGTTTCAGCATCTTCACTGCCTTTTCCACTTTCTTCTGCCGCTCTGCCCGTAAATGTGGTTTCAATGCCAGCAGCAGTGCCGCATCCGGATCGTCTTCCGCTGAACCCATCAGCTGTGAAACCTTCATCAATGTACCAAAATCAAAACCGCCGCCACTTTCCTCTGTGGATTCTGCTGCATCTGTCGGTGACGATGGTTCTCCCGTCTCCTGCTCCCCTGCATCCGGCTGCAACATCTGTGCCAGCTCTTGCAGTTGCTGCATACTCTCCGGGTCAGACAGCAGCGACTGCATTTTCTCCATCATATCATCCATGATACGGTTACTGCTTTCCCATCAACTTTTCATACAAGGCTTTCGCCTGCGGTGCATTCATCAGCTGTTCCATTTTTTTCGGATCTTTTAGCAGATTCTGCATCTTGGCTGCTTCTTTTTTCGGCATGTTCTGCATTGCCTGCTCCAGCTTGCCGGATTCTAAATCCGTCCGCAACTGTTCCGGTGAAACCCCTAACTTTTTTCCAACCATCTGCAACAATTCATCCATTTGGGAAGACTGCATTTTCATCATAAACTCCTTTCAAAAAATAGGTTGTAATTGCGGTGCATTTATGTTATAATAAAAGAGATGTCATTTTACAGGACGGAACAAAAAATACGTCTGCTTTTCGCTTCTAAATAAATAGAAAATAATATCAAATAGAAAGGAATACCATCATGCGGATTATTGTACTATCAGATACACATGGCAACTATCGCGTACTGGAAACCATCTTACAGCGTCATGCCAATGCAGATGCCTGCATTCATCTCGGCGACGGGGAAAAAGAAGTACAGCTGTTCCTCTCCAATCATCCGGAATGGCAGCAAAAATTCTTTGCAGTCAAGGGAAACTGCGATTTTAATCACGATATGCCATTGACTTTGACGTTAAATCTGATTCCCAATCATCGAATTTTTGCCGCACATGGTAACCGCCATGCTGTGAACTATACCTCTGATATTCTCTTACAGGAGGCACAGGCACAAAATTGTGATATTGTCCTGCATGGGCATACACACGTTCGCTGCATTCAGTATCTTCCGAATGGGATGTACCTGATGAATCCCGGCAGTGCTTCCCGCCCAAGAGATGGTATGCCGCCGTCTTATGGTTATATTGACTACGAAAAGGGTGGCATTTTTATGACTCATATTTCCCTGTAAACCGATTCTGTACTCCTATTCTATGCAGAAACAAAAAAAAGTTTCCTGCCTTTCTGACACTCCGGAGGTTTCTCATGATGCAGCTTACCATTCACAAACCATTTTCCAGCCGTGCTGTCTACAAAAATTATCTGCTCGCTTTTCTTCTGGGATTCGGGGCATTGTTCATTGTTTATCTCCCAGCAATGTGTATGGAACACGGCTACTTTCTCTACTACGGCGATTACAATTCCCAACAGCTTCCATTCTATGAACTCGCCAACGATGCTGTCCGAAACGGTAGTTTCGGCTGGAACTGGTACACCGACCTTGGTGCAAATTTTATCGGTTCCTATGCCTTTTATCTATTGGGAAGTCCGTTTTTCTGGCTGACCACGATTCTACCAAGAAACTGGGTGCTCTATGCAATGCCAGTGCTACTCGCCATGAAACACGGCATTGCTGCCATGACCGCCTATGCCTACATACAGCGGTTTGTTCGCAGTCGAAATGCTGCATTGATTGGCGGCTTGCTGTATGCTTTCTCTGGTTTTCAGCTGTTCAATCTCTTCTTCAACCACTTTCAGGATGTGACCGCATTTTTTCCGCTCATGCTGATTGCTATGGAAGAGGCAGTCAATCACAACCGAAAAGGTGTCTTTGCATTGTCTGTCGCACTGATGGGCTGTATCAACTACTTCTTCTTTACCGGACAGGCAGTTTTTCTCGTACTGTATTTCATTGTACGCTGTTTCTCAAAAGATTTTCACGCAACTCCGAAAAAGTTTTTCCTGCTGGTATGGGAAGCTGTCCTCGGGGTTCTGCTCGCCTGCTTCCTGCTGTTGCCGTCTGCATTGGCAATTCTGGCAAATAACCGTATTACTTCTCGTCTATATGGCATGGATCTGCTCTCCTATAGCGACCCCACTCGCATCTGGCGGATTATTGAAAGCTTTTTCCTGATTCCAGACGTTCCTGCCAGACCCAACCTCTTCTCCAGCAATGAGGCAAAATGGGCATCTATTGGCGGTTACCTGCCACTCTTCTCTATGGTCGGTGTTCTCTCATTCTGCAAACATAAGGATGGACATTGGGCAAAACGATTGGTGATTCTCTGCACCATTTGTGCTTTTGTACCCATTCTGAACAGCTGTTTCTATGCTTTGAACGGCTCTTACTATGCAAGATGGTTCTATATGCCCATCTGTATCATGGCACTGATGACCGCTTATGTACTGGACAACAACACGATTTCGGTCAAATATGGTTTCGGTGTCACAGCTCTGATGATGGCGGTATTTGGTGTCATTTCCATTCTGCCAAAAAAAGACGGCGATACTGTTACATGGGGCAGTTTTGCAGAATATCCGCTTTATTTCTATTTGACACTTGTCATCTGTGTGGTTTCCCTCGGAGCAGCCGGATTTTTATTCTATCGCAGAAAGAACGGAAAACCAATCTATGCAATTGCTCTACCACTGACCATTGCAGCCTGCACATTCTGCACGATGAACGTTGTTTACTTTGGTGCTTATACCCCACAGCGTGCAGAGGAATACATTGACAAGGCAATTGATAAAGAGGGCGATGTCACCATTGCAGTTTCATCCGATGACTTCTTTCGGATTGATATTTCACAGGACAGGGATAATTACCCGATGTTCTGGGGGCTGCCCTGTATGCGAACCTTCCACAGTGTCGTACCGGCTTCGATTATGGAATTTTATCCGGAAATCGGTGTCACCAGAGATGTTGCCTCCCGTGCAGACTTAGCATATAAAGCCATTCGCTATCTGTTTTCTGTTCGATATTACTTTGATGAAATCACAGAGGACAACTTAGAACCCGGTGGCATTGACCTGCCGGGATTCTCCTACTACGATACACAAAATGGATTTTTCGTCTATAAAAATGACTATGCATTGCCGATGGGATTTACATTTGATACGTATGTAGAAGCATCCAAATGGAAAACCTACACAGAGGAAACACGTTGCAATTTGCTGCTTCGTGCACTGGTGATGAGCGAAGAGCAAATAGAAAAATATGGAGACTGGATGCAGCCGCTTTCTGCCTCTGAGCAGACCATGACAGATGACGACTTACTGACAGAGTGTACAGAACGAGCAGAAACTGCTTGTGATACATTCCAGTATGACAGCAAGGGATTTCAGGCAAC
Source organism: Oscillospiraceae bacterium (assembly GCA_016297675.1). Lineage (GTDB taxonomy): Bacteria > Bacillota > Clostridia > Oscillospirales > Ruminococcaceae > Ruminococcus_C. The sequence continues at coordinate 22,075 of JAEDGE010000005.1, read as the reverse complement.
CATCCAAACCGCTCGCCCGAATCTGGTCTTTTTCAGTGTGCCGTGGGATGAGGGCTGGTCAGCAGAAGTCAACGGCGAACCGGTGGAAATTGAAAAAGTGGACACCGGCTTTATGGCAGTGCCGGTAAACGCCGGCAATAGTGAAATTGTCTTCACCTATCACACACCGGGGCTGAAAACAGGGGCGTTGCTCTCATTGGGTGGACTGGTGCTGTTCATCGGATACTTGTCAATTGCGTATCTCCTGAAAAAGAAATCCACTTCTTCTCCAGAAGTTACGGTTTGCTGCATTGATTATACCGCAGAGGAAACGACAGATTTTCAGACAGACACTGCATCCTCAGACACCGAACAGAAACAAAATCCATAATGGATGGATAGAAAGGAAGTTGCAAATGCATTTAAAAGAATTTACCAAAAGCAGTAAATTGGCTTATGAGGCAAAGATATTCCATGTCACAAAAGATACCGCAGAATTGGAAGACGGCAGATGCGTAGAACGTGACGTGGTACACCACAGCGGTGGTGTCTGCGTGGTACCGCTGACCGAACGAAACACCGTTCTTATGGTACAGCAGTATCGCTATCCCTTCCATGAAGTCACACTGGAAATCCCTGCCGGAAAGCGAGAAAAAGAGGAAGACCCCTTACAGTGCGGTCTGCGGGAACTGCGGGAAGAGGTTGGATGCACCTGCAAAAAATACACAGAGCTCGGCTACCTCTACCCCACACCAGCTTATGATACAGAGATCATCTATATGTACCTTGCACAGGAGCTCTCCCAACCCATGCAGCAGAAATTGGATGCCGATGAATTTCTGGATATCATTGAACTGCCGTTGGAAGATGTGGTGAAAATGATAATGGATGGAAAAATTCCCGATGCCAAAACGCAGGTTGCCATCCTAAAAACTTGGGCACTGCTGCAAATACAGGGAAAAAAATAAGGACAGCCTGCTGTTTTCAAGCAGGTTGTCCCAAAGGAAACAAAGCAATATCAATGGTTAGAAATTACACATTTTGCGTCTGTTCCGTACTTTGTGCAGATTCCGTTTCCGCTTCCATCAGTGCCAGGTGCTGTTTATAGGTTTCCATAATCTGTGCTTCCATTTCTTTTCTGGCAGCAGCAGAGATCGGATGCACGATATCCCGGAATACACCATTCTCATCTTTCCGGCTCGGCATTGCAACAAAGAGTCGCTCATCGCCCTGTACAATTTTGATGTCATGTACGGCAAGCATATTGTCCAGTGTAATGGAAACAACCGCACGCAGCCGTCCTTCTGTGATGATTCTTCTGATCTTGATATCTGTGATTTCCATAAGATGACCTCCTTTTAGACAGCGTAACCAGACTTGCAGCTGTGGCTACGATACCGGTTTTCCCGTATCCGCAGCTCATGGATAGTATGGGAAAAACCGGACAGACTATGCACATACTCTTTCCAATTCCGTTTCTTTTTTCGGAACAGAAAGAATATGGATATAAGTATACACGAAGCAAATGAAAATTGCGATAAAGAAAAGAGTGGTTTTTTTGAACAAAGAAATATTAAATTGTAAAAAACACATCCATTTCATTGGAATCGGCGGTTCTGGTATGTATCCGCTGGTACAGATCCTGCACACAAAGGGATTTTATATGACGGGTTCGGATAACAACGAATCGGAAACACTGCAAGCGGTACGGGATATGGGCATTCCGGTTATCATGGGACAGCGTGCCGAAAATATCGAAGGGGCTGACCTGATTGTCTACACTGCTGCCATTATGGCAGATAATCCAGAACTGATTGCAGCAAAAGAAGCAGAAAAAAACAACGGTGTCACACTAATGGAACGCAGCGAATTGCTCGGTCTGGTTACAAGCTGGTATGACAATGCGATTTGTATCGCCGGCACACATGGCAAAACCACAACGACTTCCATGACCACACAAATCCTCTATGATGCCGGAGCCGACCCGTCTGCTGTCATCGGCGGAAAGCTTGCCTGCATTCATGGCAGCGGTCGCTGCGGAAACAGCGATATTATGACCTGCGAAGCCTGTGAATTTGTAGACACCTTCCTGAAGCTGTATCCGGATATTGCTGTACTGCTAAATATTGATGCCGACCATCTGGACTACTTCGGAACGGTGGAAAATATCATCCGTTCGTTCCACAAGTTTGCAGAGAACACATCAAAAGTTGTCATCTATAACGGAGACGATGAAAAAACCTGCAAGGCAGTGGAAGGCATTACCGACAAGGAACTGATTACCTTCGGAAAACAGCCCGGTAATGACTATGTAGCGGAAAATATTGTACATGTTTCCGGATTGGAAACCCATTTCGATGTGCGGTATCACGGTGAACTGCTCGGTACAGTTGTCCTCAATATTGCCGGCGTTCACAATGTTCTGAACGCACTGGCTGCCATTGCAGCTGCCCGTTATGTTGGCATTTCCTTTGAAGACGCTGTCAAGGGACTTGGCAACTTCCATGGTGCTGGCAGACGCTTTGACAAAAAGGGCGAAGCCTGTGGAATTACTGTGGTAGACGACTACGGACATCACCCGACAGAACTGACTGTAACCCTACAGGCTGCCATGGAAATGCCATTCCATGCGGTATGGGCAGTCTTCCAGCCGTTCACCTTCTCTCGTACTGCTATGCTTCTGGACGATTTTGCAAAGGCACTCTCCATTCCCACACATGCGGTTCTGACGGATATTATGGGTTCTCGGGAAAAGAATACCTACCGGATTTTCACCCGTCAGCTCGGCGAAAAAATTCCGGGGGCAGTGTGGTTCCCGCAGGATGAAACGAATCCAGAATCCAATGATGAACGAAAGTACAAAAACTTTGCAGATGTCTGCCAGTATGTCTGCGACCATGCCGAACCGGGTGATTTGGTCATTACAATGGGATGCGGAGACATCAATAAGGTCAATAAGATGATTCTGGAGGAACTCCGAAACCGGGAACAGCAGGAAAAATAAGGAATTCTGTAAGCAGAAATATGCTGGAATCCATTCGTTCCGATGCCAGTATGATGCAAACCATTCTAATTTCATTTCTCACAATTTCTTATCCACACTTTTTTTCACAAAAAACCTTTTTATTTTTTGAAAAATAGATTATAATAAAAGCTGCACATGGTGTATTCGGTACAGAAATCAAAATAGAAAGGATCTCCCAATATGACAAATAAAGTAAAAGTTGTAATCTGTGGGAAGGACTTTATGCTGCAAACGGCGGAATCCGCTAGTTATGTCACTGGGCTTGCCCGTACATTGGATAACCGGATTTCCGAAGTCTCTGGTACAAATAGCAGCACCTCCCCCTTTGCCGCCTCCATTATGGTTGCACTCTCTACTCTGGACGACCTCAATAAGGCAAATCAGCGTCTGGATGCTCTGCGGGAACAGGCAAAAGAATATGTGGACGAAGCCGGAAAAACCCGTCTCGCTTATGATAATGCGATGCTGGATGTCAAACGACTTCAGGCAAAAGTCGATGCCCTCGAAAAAGAATTACAGAACACAAAACAATCTACAAAAGCATGAGACACTACCCTGAAATCTTAGCGCCTGCCGGCAGCATGGAAGCCTTAACTGCTGCGGTACACTGTGGGGCAGATGCCGTATATCTTGGAGCTACATTGTTTTCTGCCCGACAGAATGCCCATAATTTTGACGCTTCTGCTTTACAGGAAGCAACTGCATTCTGCCATACAAACGGTGTAAAAGTCTATCTAACGGTCAATACCCTCATCTTTGACACAGAGTGGAAGGCACTGGATCAACTCCTGCAAATTGCCGCTGCCTGTGCAATAGATGCCTGTATTGTACAGGATTTGGGCGTTGCAGATTATATCCGACATCGCATTCCGGATATGCCACTCCACGCCTCCACACAGATGACCATCTACTCCCCCGCCGGTGCAATCTGGGCAAAGGAACATGGCTTTTCTCGTGTGGTCGTGGCAAGAGAAATGACCCGTACAGAAATCCAGAAAGTTTGTAAAATCGGTCTGGAAGTGGAACAGTTTGTACACGGTGCTCTCTGTATGTGTATTTCCGGACAGTGCTATCTTTCGGCGATGATCGGTTCTCGCAGTGCCAACCGTGGCTGTTGTGCACAGGCATGCCGTCTGCCGTTTACAGCAAAAGGAAATCGACAGGCAGCTGCACTTTCTCTGAAAGATGTCTGCTTGCTGCCACACTATCAGAAACTCTGTGAAGATGGCATTGCTTCCCTGAAAATCGAAGGCAGAATGAAACGACCGGAATATGTTGCAGCAGCGGTTACAGCTCTGCGACAGCTGCGAGAGGGACAGCAGCCGGATTTACAAATGTTGCGTGCAGTCTTCTCCCGCAGCGGTTTTACAGACGGCTATTACACCGGAAAGCGAACACAGATGTTCGGAACACGACAAAAAGAAGATGTCAAGGCAGCAGAAACAGTTCTGCCCAAGCTGGCGGAACTGGCGAAAAAACCAGCTGTTCGTGTGCCGATTGCCATGACTGCAACGGTACGCCTTGGACAACCTATCACACTGACGGCTTCTTTACCAGACGGAACGTCTGTGACGGTCAGGGATGTTCCGGCAGAACCTGCAAAAAACAAACCCTGCGATGCAGCATTACTGGAACGGCAGCTCAGCAAACTCGGCAATACTGCTTATGAACTGGACAGCCTCACCACAAACTGTGACGGATGTTCTGCCATTTCTGCAGCGGCTTTGAATGCCTTGCGGAGAACTGCAACAGACGAACTGGATGCTTTGCGGCGAAAAAATCATACACCAATCTATTCCTTGAAAGAGGTTCCGCCACTGCCAAAAGAACGCCACCACCAGTCCGCTTCCCTGCCGGCATACTGGATACAGGTTCGCACAAAAGAACAACTCCAAGCAGTGCAGAACATCCACTTTCCTGTAAAGCGGATGTTACTGCCGCTTGCTCTGGCAGAACAATTAAAAGAACCCATTCCAACGGCAATTTTAACCCTGCCAACTTTTGCACCAGATGATAATCCATTGCAACAGCGGCTTGCTGTGTGCAGAAAAAACGGCTGGAAAGATGTTCTCTGTGATACCACAGCACATCTCATCCTCGGCAAACAAGCTGGTTTCACGTTGCATGGCGGAACAGGGTTAAACATTGCCAACCGACACAGCATTGCTGTTCTACAACAATTTGGTGTACAGGATACGCTGCTTTCTGTGGAATTGACGGCACGACAAGGATTGTCCTGCAACGGCATCTTACCAATTGGCGTATTCGCCTATGGACATTTTCCGGTGATGAAAACCCGACTGTGCCCCATTCGGGAAGAAGTCGGCTGTCGTGCCTGTTCGCACGCTCTCACTGACCGAACCGGCAGACAATTTCCGGTCTTCTGTATGGAATCCTATGCCGTTCTATATAATGCCGTTCCGGTCTGGATGGCGGACAAGCTGGAAATGTTACAGGGCTTTTCAACCCTGTTATTGTCGTTTTCCGTCGAATCAGAAAAACAAGTATATCAAGTGCTTCGTGCCTATCAACACCCCGGATCATCTATACCATCTGACTATACCCGTGGTTTGCTGCTGCGTGGTCTGCCGTCAGCGGTTCAAAAATAAAGCATTTTTTATGTTCGTATTTGCGGAGGTTTTTTTATGCAATTACAAGTTCAGCGGCTTCGCCCGACTGCAAAATTCCCCACACGTGCAACAGAGGGCAGTGCCGGATATGATTTATATGCCGCACTGGATGAACCCATCTCCATTCCGGCAGGTGCCATCCAACGAATTCCCACTGGTCTGGCGGTTGCACCCGATAGAACGGATGTAGCACTGTTGCTCATGGCTCGCTCCGGCTTGTCAACAAAACACGGTATTACCATGGCAAACGGTGTAGGACTGGTAGACAGCGATTATCGGGGCGAACTGCTCGTTCCACTGATCAATCTGGGAACACAACCATTCACCGTTCTTCCTGAAATGCGGATTGCACAACTGGTATTGATGCCAGTCCTGCTTCCGTCACTGATAGAGGTAGAACAGCTGCCGAAAACCACCCGTGGTATCGGCGGATTTGGTTCCACCGGAAAATAATTTCCCTTTATTTCCTGACACATCCTCTCTTTTCAGAAAAATTGGGAACCTTTTTGAAGCAGTGATACCCTATACTGCAAAAATGAAATGTGTGGATAAAATAGATATCCGCTGTTTTTCATCACAAATTACCCCATTAAGGGGGATAAGGAGCGATATTTTCATGGCCAAATTTAAAAAAGTCCTGTTATACATATTAGTCTATATCGTAGCTCTGGTGCTTGGCGGCATTTTGGCAATGATGGGAGAAAAAATATCAGGACTCAGTTTTCTCTCTTACACCATGAACTGGGGATTTAATCCGATTGATTTAGACCTCAATGTGATCTATATTAACTTTGGACTGCGTTTGAATATCAATATGGGACAAATTCTCATGATTCTTGTTGCAGTTTTCACTGCTCCGAAAATTGTAGGAAAGCTGTCCAGCTGACACCTGCTAACTGTACACTTTTTTTCACATTTGTTCTCATCATTTTACGGTCTGTCAGATTGCGTCGCGACGCAATCTGTGATATAATAAAAAATAAACTTCTCTTCTCATCTGATTTGCTGGCTTTTTCTCAGCAGAGCGGCAAAACCGTTTCGGAAAAACGGTGTTTGTCTTTTTATAGATCATTTTTTTACAGTTTCGGCAGCAGGATAATAGAAAAACAGAACTTTCCTTAGCTGTCAGAGTTTGGCATAGAAAGGTGCAAGCAAAATGTTTATCAAAGATATTGGTATCGACCTTGGTACAGCAAATACATTGATCTATCTGCGGGGACGAGGCATTATTATCCGAGAACCCTCCGTTGTGGCAGTGAACACCCATACTGAATCCGCAAAGTATGTGGGAAAAGAAGCCAAAGAAGTCATTGGCAGAACGCCCGGTTCTATTGTTGCAGTGCGTCCGCTGAAAAACGGCGTCATTGCAGATTTTGAAACCACAACCATCCTATTGCAGGAGTTCATCCGAAAGGCACTGCGGGGCAAAACTTTTACAAAAGCCAGAGTGATTATTTGTATTCCCTCTGGTGTGACAACCGTGGAGCGGCGTGCTGTAAAGGAAGCTGTGGAACAGGCTGGAGCAAAGTATGTCCTGATTGTAGAGGAAACCATGGCAGCCGCAATCGGTGCAGGACTGCCGACGCAGGAACCTGTGGGCAGCATGATTGTTGACATCGGCGGCGGTACCAGCGAAGTCGCCGTCATCTCCATGGGTGGAATCGTTTCCTCTAAAAGTATTCGCTGCGGCGGAGATGAACTGGATGCCGCCATCATCAATCATATCAAAAAACGCTATAATCTCCTCATTGGGGAACGCACCGCAGAAGATATCAAGATTCAAATTGGGTCTGCCTTTCCCATGGATCGAGAAGATGCTATGGAAATTAAAGGAAGAAACCTTCTAAATGGTCTGCCAGAAACGATCAATATTACAGGGACAGAAGTACGGGATGCTATGTCTGAACCGCTTGCACGCATTGTCGATGCAGTCAAATATACATTGGAGCAAACACCACCAGAACTGGCAGCGGATATCATTGATCGTGGAATGATTCTCTCCGGCGGCGGTGCCCTGCTGCGAGGCATGGATCGCCTAATTCATCAGGAAACAGGGATGCCAGTACTGGTGGCAGAATATCCGCTGGACTGCGTGGCAGAGGGCACAGGTAAAATTTTTGAACACCTTGAAAACTATCAGGATGCTCTCACGGAAGACACCCGTTATTGATGCCGGAAAGACAAAGGAGGAAAACAATTATGGGTGATTTCTTCAAGCGAAACAAATTTCGCTTTCTGCTTTGTATCCTTGCCTTTCTGATCGGTATGCTGCTCTATGCTGCAACACAGAATGGACAGACAACCGGTGTAGCCGGTGTGGTTCTCAATCCGCTGCGGCGAGTTACACAATCCATCTCCACACAAGTTGATCGCTTTGTTTCTTCTTTCACCAATGTAACTGGTTATCAAAAGGAAAATGATGCTTTGAAAGAGGAAAACGCAGCCCTTAAAAACCAGCTTCTGGACTATGAAGACACCAAGCAGCAGCTTGCAGAACTCGAAAAATTTATGGGCATCAAAGAGGACCATCCAGACTATACGCTCTCGGATCCATGTACCATTATTGGATATGTCACCAATGACCCATTCCATAGTTTTATCATTGATAAAGGTTCTGAAGACGGACTTTCTCTGCAAGACCCTGTCGTGACTGCCGAAGGTGTTGTTGGTATTATTTCTGAAATTTCTAATACTTATGCAACTGTGGAAACGCTCTGCTCTCCAAATCTATCTATTGGAGCCATGTCTGCAACCGGCGGTGATACCGGCATTGTAGAGGGTGAAATTTCATTGGCAGATGACTATCAGTGCCGTATGATTTATCTGGAACGAGATACCAAACTGGAAAAGGGTAGTCTGATTAAAACTTCTGGTACAAGCGGTCTGTTTCCGCAAGGCTATCTGATCGGAACGGTGGAACGGCTGGAATTGATGGACAGCGGATTGAGTAAATATGCTGTGTTGAAGCCGGCAGTAGATTTTTCTTCCCTAACCAACGTCATGGTGATTCTGGACTATGATGGCAAGAATGCGGAAACGAATGCCGCAGCCGCTTCTACGAAGGAGGCAGTGAATGGCAAAGATTAAACCAGCTCGTTCGACGCCCGCACAAAAACGAAATACTGTGATTCGATGGGTGTTCTATTTTGTTGTGATCCTGCTCTGCACAGCATTTCTCAATGCTGGTGACCGTGTAAAACCGCTTCTGCTGATTCCGGTTTCTCTTTGCATCGCCTCAAATGTGAAAGAAGGAGCGGCAGTGTTTATTGGTATTTTATGTGGGCTGTTGCTGGACTTCTGCTGTAACCGACTAATGGGTTTCTATGCAATCCAGTTAATGTTGGTATGTCTGGTAACATCCTGGCTCTATACGCAACTGCTGCAACAGCGGCTGTTCAACATGCTGATTCTCACAGCGATTTCCAGTCTACTGCTGGGAGCAATCGATTTCTTTTTCTACTATGCAATCTGGGATTATGAACATGTGTGGCTGATATTTTTGCATATTACCTTGCCAAGCTGCGGCTATACACTGATTGCAGCACTGCCGCTGTACGGGCTTTTTCACTTCGTTCATGAACGGCTTCTGCCCCACAGCAACCGTACCATTGAACAGGCCATTCACACAACCATTGAACCATATTGACGGGGTGCAGAAGGAGGAATTTTATGAAAAAACCTGTTTCCGTTTATGTCAAAGCCACCGGTGCAACCCTGCTGGTACTCTCTTCAGCCTGTCTCTGTGGATATCGACTGATGAAAATCCAGATTGTCAACAGCGATTCCTATATCAGTCGTCAGTACAGTATGGACACCTACAAACAGACCATTGCCGCAACCCGAGGCGAAATTGTAGACTGCAACGGCGATCCTATTGTACAAAATACAGTTGGTTATAACATCATTATTGAGCCAGACTCCTTTCCGAAAGATAACGAAACTGGAAACGAAGTCCTGTTGCAGCTACTACACCTACTGAAAAATGTGGATGTCACCTTTGAAGAATCTCTTCCCATCTCCAAAACAGCTCCATTCACGTTTACCACTGATGACACAGAAATACTGGATGAAATCCGCACAACATTGAATCTGAACCTCTATGCGACAGCGGAAAACTGTATTGACCGGCTGATCGATGACTATGACATTGCAGACAGCTACACAGACGAAGAAAAACGGATGATTGCCGGTATTCGCTATGAAATGCAGCTGCGTGGATTTTCCATGAGCAATCAATTCACACTGGTAAAGGACATCCCACTGGAAATTGTCACAGAAATCAAAGAAAATGGTCTATCCCTGCCAGGTGTCAATATCATTGAAGATGCCATCCGCACAGTCGTGCAAGGGGATGTCATTCCGCATGAAATCGGAACCGTTGGTCCAATTTATGCAGAAGAATATGAAGAACTGGCAGAACAGGGCTATGACTTGGATGATACCGTGGGTAAAAGCGGTATTGAAAAAGCAATGGAGTCCTATCTGCGAGGCAAAGACGGCACAAAAACAATTTCTGTACAAGATGGCACTGTCGTCTCCTCAGAGATTACTGTACCAGTAGAAGCCGGCAATACTGTTAGATTAACAGTCGACAGCACATTTCAAAAGGATTTACAGAATATCCTTGGAAACTTTATCAAAAACTTTGACAAGCTGCGAGATGAAAAAACAAAAGAAGAGGGTTTGGGTAAAGTCACAAGTGGTGCACTGATCGTGCTGGATGCGGAAGACGGTGCCGTACTTGGCATGGCAACCTATCCCACCTACGATCTCAAGGATTATTCCAAAAACTATGACAAGCTGGCAGCAGATGAAAATGCACCGCTATTGAATCGTGCAACGGTCGGACTGTATCGACCAGGTTCCACCTTTAAAACCATTACTGCAACAGCAGGTTTGAATGAAGGCATTGTCAATGGATCGTCCACCTATTACTGCGGTCATACTTATGACTATAAGGGACAGATTTTCGGCTGTACCGGCTCTCACGGAGATATTTCCGTTGTACAGGCATTGCAGTATTCCTGTAATATTTATTTTTATAAGCTCTCTGAAGAACTCACTATTGACAATTTGACAAAATATGCAGAGCTGTACGGATTAGGACAGCCTACTGGCATTGAAACCGGTGACGCTGCCGGCAGATTTGCCAATCCAGAAACCTATGCCGAATATGGTTGGGACTGGACGGTCGGTCACGTTTTGCAGGCTGCCATCGGTCAATCTGAAACAGCTGTTACGCCTCTGCAAATGGCAGTTGTTGCGAATACCATCGCAAATGAGGGGGTTCGCTACCAGCCGCATTTGGTAGACAGCTTATGGGACTACAATCAAACAGAATTGCTGCAAACCATCGAACCGGTCATTGCGGAAACGCTCCCGATTCAAAACGACAGTGTTTATTCTTTGATTGAACAAGGTATGATTGCCGCTTCCGTTACCAATATGCCACAACAGTATTCCCTTGCAGACCTTGGTTATGATGTTGCCATCAAAACTGGTACCCCACAGGCAGGCGGTGGCAGAGTACAGGACTCTTTCTTCATCGGTTATGCACCGGCAGACAATCCCAAAATTGCATTTGCCTGTGTGGTAGAAGGTGCAGAATACAGCAAGTATATGATTCGAGATGTACTCAAAGCTTATGAACAACTAGAAAAACGACAAGAAAAAGCAATGGAAAAAGATACCACGCAAAATGGGTGAAAGTTGTCGAAAACAATGTGCAAACTGCACAAAAACGGATGCGAAAATCAATTCATTTTTCACAATTTTGCAATTGGAACGATAAAAATCTTTGACATTCGGACATTTTATGTTATAATAGAAAGTGACATGGCACCGACAGATCCAAAATAGAAAAATCAAAATGGGATCTACACGGACAGGACATGCTGTATGTTTATCCGAAAGGGAGGTTTTTTAAACATGACAATTGCACTTATTGCACATGATGCAAAAAAAGAACTTATGATTCAGTTTTGTATTGCATACTGTGGCGTTCTGTCCCGTCACAACCTTTGTGCAACCGGTACAACCGGAAAACTGGTCAGTGAAGCAACTGGACTGGAAATTCGACGTTATCTCAGCGGCAGACAGGGCGGAGATCAGCAGATCGCAGCACGCATTTCCTGCGATGAAATTGACGTGTTGCTCTTCTTTCGGGATCCGATCAATCGTAAGGATTCGGAACCGAATGAAATGAACCTGCTTCGTTTATGTGACGTACATAATGTACCGGTTGCAACCAATATTGCAACGGCAGAGGCATTAATTATGGCACTGGAACGAGGCGACTTGGACTGGAGAGAATACGGAAACCTGTCCATCTAACAGAAGTTCATATTGCTCTGTCCCTTTTCTACAAGAGAAAGGGACAATTTTTTCGATGATCGGAGGTTATCTATGGCACTCAAAATCACACGTCCGCAAGGGACGGAAGACATCACACCGGAGAATATTTCTAAATGGTACACTGTGGAACAGGTCGCACGGGAAACCGCTGCTTGCTTCGGCTTCCATGAAATGCGGATTCCAACGTTTGAAAATACGGATTTATTCCTGCGTTCTGTTGGAGAAACCACAGATGTAGTGCAAAAGGAAATGTATACTGTCAAAGCAAAAGAAACCGAATTTACATTGCGTCCAGAAGGAACCGCTGGTACCATTCGTTCTATGTTGCAAAATGGTATGCTGAATGCAGCTTTACCACAAAAGGTATTCTACATTCTCTCCTGTTTCCGCCACGAACGGCCGCAGGCAGGCAGACTCAGAGAGTTTCACCAATTCGGTGTGGAAATGGCAGGCAGTGCAGATGCAGCAGCAGATGCAGAAATCATCAGTCTGGCAAAACAAATTCTGGATCGGGTTGGACTGAAAAACATTCAGCTGTACATCAATTCTATCGGCTGTCCAACCTGTCGTGCCAACTATCATAAGGCTCTGCGTACTTACTTTGCAGCCTATGAGGATGACCTTTGCGACACCTGTAAAAGCCGTCTGGAAAAGAATCCGATGCGGATTCTGGACTGCAAAAGTCCCGTGTGCAGCAAAATTGCAGCAGATGCCCCTGTAATTCTGGATTATCTCTGCGATGCGTGTAAAGAGCACTTCCAAACACTGCAATCCCACCTGCACGCACTGGGCATTGATTTTGCCATCAATCCTAAAATTGTACGAGGTCTGGACTACTATACCAAAACTGTATTTGAATTTGTTACCACAGACATCGGTGCACAGGGCACTGTCTGCGGCGGCGGTCGTTATGATGGTCTGATTGCACAGCTTGGCGGTGCAGAAACGCCGGCTCTGGGATTCGGAATGGGATTAGAACGCTTGATTCTGACCATGCAGCAGCAAAACTGTGACTTCCTGCAAACACCGCCTTGTGATTTATATATTGCCCCGATGGATGCCGAAGCATTGCCGAAGGCGATGCAGCTGGCACAGGCAGTCCGGCAGAACGGCTATCAGGCAGAATATGACCTGATGCACCGTGGGTTAAAAGCACAGATGAAATATGCCAATAAGATCAACGCTTCCTTTGTACTGGTACTGGGCGGCAATGAACTGGAACAGCAAACCGCTAACCTGAAGCGTATGGAAACCGGTGAACAAATTCCGATTCCGCTGGATGATCGCTTTGCGGAAGCTTTTGATACCATTGCGATTTCTCATATGTTTGAGAACACACTACAGGATTTCGAGGAGGATGCATAAATGGATACCATGCAAGATTTACGCCGCACCTGCTACTGCGGCGAGGTGACAGAAGCCGGAAAGACAGTGGTTGTCGGCGGTTTTGTACAGAAAGTCCGGAATCTGGGCAATCTGATTTTCATTGACCTGCGGGACAGAACCGGCATTGTACAGCTGGCATTCAACGATGAAACCGACCGTGCAGTCTTTGAAAAAGCAGCCAGCTGCCACAGCGAGTATGTTCTGATGGCAAAGGGAGAAGTGATTCCCCGTTCCAGCGTCAACACCGAAATGAAAACCGGTACAGTCGAAATCAAGGTGACAGACCTGCGGGTACTCTCCAAAGCACAGACACCGCCGTTTGCCATCTCTGACGAAACCAAAACCAACGAAGAACTGCGTCTAAAATATCGTTATCTGGACTTACGCCGTGCTCCATTGCAGCAGAATTTAATCATGCGGCACAAAATTGCATTGGCAGCAAGAGAATACTACTATGCACATGACTTCATTGAAATTGAAACCCCGATGATGATGAAATCCACTCCAGAAGGGGCGAGAGATTATCTGATTCCCTCCCGTGTACACAACGGCAAATTCTATGCCCTGCCGCAATCGCCACAGATTTATAAGCAGCTGTTGATGGTTGCTGGCATGGATCGCTATATCCAGATTGCAAGATGTTTCCGTGATGAGGATCTGCGGGCTGACCGGCAACCAGAATTTACACAGATCGACTTGGAAATGTCGTTTGTCGATGTAGAAGACATTCTGCAAATGACAGAGGGATTTGTACAGTATCTGTTCAAAAAGGTTTTGAACATGGAGATTCCGCTTCCGCTGCCCAGAATGACCTATCAGGAAGCAATGGAACGTTATGGCTCTGATAAGCCGGATACCCGATTTGGCATGGAGTTACAGGACATTTCTAAACTGGTTTCCGATTTGGATTTTGTTGTCTTCCGCTCTGCATTGGAAGCCGGCGGCAGTGTGCGTGCCATTGTGGCAAAACAGGCTGCCAAGACGCTGACCCGAAAGGAAATCGACAAGCTGACCGAAAAGGCAAAGGGCATCGGTGCAAAGGGTCTGGCATTCATCCGCTGGAATGAGGCAAAGCCAACCTGCTCCTTTGCAAAGTTCCTGCCGGAAGGCAGACTGGAAGAAATTCTGGCTCACCTCGGCTGCGAACAGGGCGATGTGGTTCTGATTGTAGCGGACAAGGATAAGGTAACGCTGCCAGTACTGGGAGCCCTGCGATTGCAGGTAGCAAAGCAGTTGGATTTGATTCCAGAAGGAAAGTTCAATTTCCTGTGGATTACCCAGTTCCCGTTCTTTGAATGGGATGACGAGACAGAAACATGGGTGGCAATGCACCATCCATTTACCATGCCGATGGATGAATGTCTTCCTTATCTGGATACCAACCCGGAAAAAGTGACAGCAAAGGCATTTGACTTGGTATTAAACGGCACGGAACTGTCTTCCGGCTCCATTCGTATCACAGATTATGAATTGCAGCAGAAAATGTTTGAAGCCTTAGGACTGACAGACGAAGAAATCGAAGCAAAGTTCGGCTTCTTAGTAGAAGCTTACCACTATGGTGCACCGCCACACGGCGGACTGGGCATCGGTCTGGATCGTCTGGCAATGGTCATGCTGCAAGCAGAAAGTCTGCGAGATGTCATTGCCTTCCCGAAAGTGCAGAATGCAAGCGAATTGATGAGCGAATGTCCGTCTCCAGTTGATACAGAGAGTCTGGACGTACTGGGAATTCAGGTAAAGGAAAAACCACAGGCTGATTGAGAACATATGCCGCAAACAGAGCATGATTTTTGCTGAACACTTCGGAAAAATCATCTTCTAACTCTATCGCAAAAATACCGGTTTCACGCAACCTTGTGAAACCGGTATTTTATTATCCATTCCGAACGTATTCATAGGGGTCTATATAGCTTCCGCCCTTTTTTACCTCGAAGTGCAAATGCGACTCCATTTTGCTTTCCATATCCGCCGTATCACCAATCACACCAATGGTTTGTCCACTCTCTACCGTTTCCCCCTCCTGTAATTCCAGACTGGGAGACAGGTTACAGTATCGGCTGACAATCCCATTTTCATGGTCAATCGAAACACAAATGCCCCACAACGGATCATTGACAACTTCCACAACGGTTCCATTATCAATCGCCCTGACTGGTGTGCCGGTGGCTGCCAGAATATCTACACCATTGTGCGTCTGCCATGTACCGGTTGTTTCAGATTTCACCAGTTCGTTGTTACTGAACGGCTTTGCTACCTCTCCGTCTACTGGCATCACCAGCACATGAGAAATCGTTTCTTCAGAAGCAGGAGTTTCCTCTACTTCTGCTTCTGGCAGGGATTCCGTTTCGGGTTCTGCTTCCTCTGTTTCTACAACGGTTGTTTCCTCCGGCACATCCGTTTTCACGCCCACAACGGCATTATAATCGGGCTGTGTCGTTGTTACATTGTCGTAAGTTTGTGCAAGAAAATTTGTAGTCGGCTGCGTCATCTCTGCAATCTGCGACATCCCTTCTTCCAAGGCTTCATTCGTTTCATTTGTCACCTGATAGGCATATACACACGCTGCACCAATCATCAGGATACTAATGCCGATTGCAGTATAAAACCCTTTGTATTTTCCTGCCTGCTTTTCTGTTGTGTTTGCTTTTTTCACACGCAACACCTCCGCCCTTATTGTGTACCGGACGGGAGGATTTATACATGGGATAGAAAGAATTTGGATGATACAACATTCATTTGCCCAGAAAACTCATTCTTATTTTGAAAATTCCAATATCTCACAATTTCCAATGCCATAGCCTGCATATTGCTCATTGGTCATATCCTGAAAATACGACCGCACGACTCTTGCAATGCCATTATGGGCAACCAGCAGATAGGTTTTTTCCTGCTGCATCAGTTCATCCAACAAGTTATAAATTCGCTGTGCCAGCTGCAACATAGATTCTCCGCCTTCATAACGGTCTGCAAACTGCATTTTTGCCTGACGAAAAGCGACACCATCTCTTGCGGTGGATTCATATTTGCCAAAATTCTGCTCCCGCAGGCGAGGTTCTTCCATTGCCGGCAGACCGGTGATATCTGCAATATGCTTTGCAGTATCTGCTGCCCGCATCAAGGGAGAATACAAAATCGCATCAATGGCATACTGTCGCTCCAAAATCAAGTTTCCCACTGCGATTGCCTGTTGATGTCCAAGGTCTGTTAAGGCAATATCCGTCGAACCGCAGATTTTATTTTCTACATTCCAGATGGTCTGTCCATGACGGACAAAGTAAATATGTGGCATAGGTTCTCTCTTCCTTTCATTTTATGATGTTAATGACTAATAGTTATAAATTAGATACAATTGAAATAAAATATTCGGATAATGATTCCGGCACAGCAATGGCAATCCATTCTTCTGTGTCCATTTGATATTGATAGGTCAGGAAAAGCTGCCCATCCACGACATAAAAATGACTGCCTTTATATGAGGTAAAACAGCCGTCCTTGCTCTCCCGATAAAAGACCAGCCGAGGAGATTCTGATTTGTCCGGCATCGGCAGCGTCTGCTTTTCTATTTTGGAATTGCCTCCGAATGGACGGTATTCATGTTCTTCTCCAAATGCCATCAATTCTTCAAACTTTTCCTTGTCTATTTCCGAAATCTCATACAATTCCGGTTCGTAGTCAATGCGTTTTGTTCCAACCTGACAATAATAAGTATAGTTTTCTGCATTGGTATAATACGCACACGCCGTTTCCCACTGACTTTCTTCACAGTAAACTGTTCCCTCGGAAACCGTTCCGACATCAAAACAACACAGCCAGTCGTGTTTATCACTTTCGACCTGATAAAAACGATTGCCATCCACCTCATATACGGTATCTGTAATATCAATTATGGGATAAAGATCACCGTAAAATCCACATTGATAGGTCTTTCCCTCTACTGTAACCGTTTGCGGCACATCATCTTGTAGCACACAACCTGTATTCAAACACAAAAATACACAAGCTGCCAGTAAACATCCTCTTTTCATCTCAAATCCTCTCCATTTTTTCTTTTCCACTGCTGTATCCGGTTACAGCAATTGATATACAGTGCCACACACACATAATTCTGCAAATCCTGTTCATCCAACCCTCGAAACGCATACAGTTCATCCCAAAGCAAGGTGCTGCCCTCTACCATAAATTCTCCCGTTGTCAATTCCACACCAACAAATATTCTTGAGACTTTCCCATCCCATAAATCAGGGGCATCCTGATTTTCAGGTTGATAGAGATAAGTCCCTGCACCGGCATTCTCCAGAAAAAATGCTCTTGGAATTGGTTTCTCCCCTGCTGGAATTTTTTCCGCAGAATGCGAATTCATGGTCACATTATCAGAAATCGCTTTGATAACATGTTCATCAAACCTTTCTGTCAAAACAAATTTCTTCTGCAAATAATGCAGCAATTCCATTCCGGATTTCCGATTTGGCTGTAATTGATCTTTATATTGTGTCCAAATCTGTTTCCATGCTTCCAAATCTGCATGGGTCGTTTCCTGTGTAATCATATTTTTTGTTCCCCTATTCTTTCCACGGCCGCTTTTTTCCCAACCAGCCTTGTTCTTTCCAATATGTCACATCTGCCGGATTCCACCCATGCTGCTGTACCATTCGCATCATAGAAAAGAATAACTTTGTTTTCAGAGAAGGCTTTCCTTTTCGAGCATACCGTTTTATTTTTTGTTGCAGCTTTTGCACTCGTTTGGCAATCGCTGCTTTCTTTTTTGGTTTGACACCGTCCCAGTTCACAGCTGCCACAGCTACGCCATATGAATAACGTTTTCCAACACCCCAAAAAAAGAAACTGTGCAGCAGATCTTTACAGGCAGAACGCATCCCAGCACCAGCGGCTGTTGTGATACAAACCGCCTGCTTCCGGAACATAGAAACTTCCGGACGATGTACCATCCAGCGATACCCATAGTGGTCTAACAGTGCCTTCATCGAACCAGTCACATGATACACATAGACCGGAGAAGTAAAAATCAATACATCTGCTTGGTCGATGGCATCTGTAATCGGCTGCATGGCAGTAACATGCGGACATTTTTGTTCTGATTCGCTGAAACACATGGTGCACCCACAGCAGAAATGCGGCATATCCCTCGGTAAAAAGAATTCTGTGATCTCGGATTCTGTTCCCAGCTGTTCCGCCAGCATTCGTCCGATATGATAGGTAGAACCCTTATGATTTTGCCCATGCAATAATACCATTTTCATATACTTGTCCTCCTTACGATTATATCCATTGCATTTCTAATGGTTGTAACCGTTTCGGTACGGCTCGATAGGGATTCTGTGCCGGATAGCCCAGCATCAATGTGCCATAGACATTGCAGTCCTCCGGCAGCTGCAAACAGGTTCGACAAGCTGGAATTTGGTTCAAAAATCTGGTTAAATAGCCGCCCCAACAGGTTCCAATTCCATTTGCCTGTAACATCAGCTCTGCGGTTGCCAGGGCAATGGCAGTATCCTGACTCGGATTCAATGCGGTTTTTTTACAATATCCAATCAGAAGCACCGCATGTTCCCCTATAACAGGATTGTTCTTTCTGGCATACTCCAATGGAATTTCCGGAGAACAGCCTGTTTTCGCACAAAACTGCAAAATCGCCTGCATGATTTCCTGCTGCTTTTCTGCATCCTGTAATATGATCCACTTTGTAGGATGTTCATTTTTAGCACTTGGTGCCAGCATGGCAGCTTGTAACGCCTGCTGTATCAACTCCGGCGGAACTGGACGCTCTTGAAACTTCCGGTAAGAACGCCGCTGTGTTATCAACTGCTGGACAACTGTTGCTGTGTTTTTCGGCAATGGCGTAACGACACCCGAAACAGCGGACGCTCCGTCAAAGGTAATGGCACCCTGCGGACAGATTGCAACACAATGCATACAGGCAATGCAAGACTTGTCATTGCATATTACCTGTTTATCGGCATTGCGTTCCAACACGGTAAAGGGACAGACCGCTATACATTGTCCACAACCGGTACAAATGGCATGTTCTATCGTAATCATATGATTTCTCCTATTCTATATATGTTGATAGAAAGAAACCGCCGCTCTGTTCTGAAAGAGAATATTGCAACAGGAAATTCTCTAAAAACAGAGCGGCAGATTTCTCAACCTTGCAATTTTACTTGATTCAAAATATCATGTTAATCCAGTTTCTGAAATTCCTTCGGAATTGCCGTATCAATGATTTCCTGAATCTTGTCCATGTTCCAGACACCATATTCGCCTGTCATAGCGTATGGAATGCCATGTACATTTGCCAGTTCTTCCGTGTAATCTTTATAAGCAATCAGACGCAGATTCGTCAGTGAACCATCATCATACTGTGTGATAATCGGACGTACCTGTACATTTTCCACCGTCACCTGTGCAGTTGCATCATCATAGACCAATTCAAAATCTGCCACTTCGCCGATAATATTGATATTAAACGTCTGGGCAGAAACAAAGTTCCCCAGTGCATAGAACACAAAGCCCTCTGTGCCGTCGGAACGTGTCACATATTCCATCGTCTGCGGGACATGCGGATGGTTCCCGATGACAACATCTGCTCCCCATTCGATCATGTTCTGTGCCTGTGCCTTGACACCATCTCTTACTTCAAAGGTGTCCTCATCGCCCCAGTGTGCAGAAACAACGACAATATCTGCAATTTCGTTTGCTCGTTCGATTTGCTCCTGAATCACATCTTCCTGCGTTGTCAAAATAACCTGAATCGGCGAATCCTCTGGTACCGTATAGCCATTGATATTCTCGGTATAGGCAAGGAACGCCACTTTCAATCCGTTAAATTCTTTTACACGGATATTTTCCATATCTTCTACATCCCGATAGACCCCATAGGTCAGCAAATCCGGATACTTCTGCTGCATCTCGTCCCAATAGTCAAGGCTGGCAGACAAGCCGTCAATGCCCTTATCCAGCAAGTGATTATTGCTCATGGAAACCACATTGAAACCAGCATTCATCAAGGCATCGCCAACCTCCGGCGGAGAATTGAAGTTAAAATTACTGCCGCTGATTTCAAAGCTTGGATCTCCACAGATAATGGTTTCCTGATTGATAATTCGCAAATCAGCACCTGTCCCTGTAATCAGGTCGGTAATCCCGTCATAGACATAATCGAAGTTATATTCTTCGCCGTCTTCTGCATGGGCAGCCGCACTGTTATAAACGGACGTTTGCACCAGATTGTCCCCGACTGCTACAACATGCACCCGATCGCCCTTTTCCGGCTCGGTTGCGGCTTCTGTGGTGGCTTCTGTACTGGATTCTGTCGTATGTACCGTATCTGTCGGAGCATCTGCTTGGATGACACCGCTTTCCTTTGGAATGGAGCGGCAGTTGCTGCAACGCACACAGACAAACACAATCAATATAATCAGAGCAAGCAGAATCAAAATCGCATTTCTGCGGCGACGATAGCCAAGCCCTTTTTTCTTTTTGGGTTTGCGGTTCTGCGGCGGCGGCTGTGGGGGACGCTGCTGGGGCGGTCGTTGCGGCGGTCTTTTCTGTCCGGAAGTACGAGCAGAAATCGGTCGTTGTGGGGAAGCATATTGATTTTCCATTTTTACATCCTCATTTCTTTTATATTTTCTGTTTTGACAGAAGGAAATTATATTTTATAGAATTCTCTGTAAATGCATCTTCACTGGTAATGCCTTTACAATATTTCTGTATGGATTGGATATGTTCCAGAATTTTCAGAAGCACTTTTTCATCATGCACATTCATAGAGCAACACTCCCGTATTTTTAATTTCCCGATCGGCGACAGAGTTTTCAACAATATCCTGTGAATCTATGCATTCTACTGTGCAATTGACGGAATTACAGAGTTCCTCAAGGAATCCAAAGAAACGGAGTCCACGAAGCTGTGTATCCACCATAATATCAATATCACTTTGTTCTGTTGCGTTGTTTTTTGCATAAGAACCGAACAGGATCGCTTTTCTCACGTTATATTTTTCAAAAACCGGCAGAAATGCCGATCGGATTTCTGGTATGGTATACATCACTTACTCCTTTCTACTGCTCCGTCAACGCCTGATACATCTTCATCAACGCTGCCACGCATTCGCTCTCGGTCATTTTTCGGTCAAAGCCATAGGCAGCCATCACGGCGAGGTCGTTCAGCTGGTGTGCCTTTCGCAGCTCCGGCGGCATGGTGGTTTCGTCGTAGAGGTCAGCAAGGGAACAATCCGGATACAGTGCCCTTGCATCCAGAATGCCTTGGGCGGTTTTTTCGATGGTGGCTTTTTGTTCGTCAGTTGGATTGCACCATGGGAAGTTGTTGTAGACGATGTCTTTTGAATATCTGTAATCACTCTTTAATCTTCCGCAAACTGTCCGCATCCAAGCCATGTGGACGTTGGAAGTTAGTACGCCGAAGTGATATAGAGTAGCTTCGGGGATAATTAAATTTCCATTAGTCGAGATGGTTTCTTTATCTAAAAATCCAATCGGCACATATTTTCGTTGTTCCGAAGATACAACGGGAACAATTATGTATATATCTGGATTGTTTGTTTCTCTAAACCTTGTTGGGTCAAGATTTTTCATCGTTTTATCAGTACTGCCAAGTCGTTCTTCCTTAACTTGCTTTATTCGTTCCATTACCAAAGGCATAGAATGTAATTCTTTAGGCG
>JAEDGE010000113.1 GCA_016297675.1 Oscillospiraceae bacterium | reverse complement strand
CTTGACCGCAGTCGCCTGCGGCGTAGAATTTACACCATCATTTAAAAATTGATTTTCGTGGTTTGCAATAGAGGGCGGTATATAAAAATCCATTTTTGATGATTCGGGAAAATATTCTACTCACAACAGCAGCTTCCAATCGCAAGTAAAACTGGTTTGTAAAATTCCTATTGTTTATAGGTTTTCCCAATCAGGAGATAAGCCAGCAGATTGCTTGGCATAGTACGTTAAAATCAAAACCGCATCTTCTACTGAAATCACACCATTTCCATCCACATCTCCATTCTGAATATTTAAAAATTCTGCTCCTGTATCCGGCTGTAAACCAGCAGACTGCTTCGCATAATATGTCAGAACCAGCACAGCATCTTCCACAGAAATCATCGTATCTCCATTGGCATCTCCAAGCGTTTTGGTTGGAGATGTGTCTGCTGTTTCTGTTGTAATCTGCTGTACCGTTATAGAAATTCCCGCATCGGCAACGGTTCCGCTTTCTGCATACTGATAAAGATTGATATTGGTTACCAACAACAAGCAGTCAATGGTATTGACCGCATGTGGCAGAATCGTTTGAACATGATATGTCCCATCTCTACTGACATGCACGGTTCCAGCGGTTGCTGTATCAGAAGCGTCATTCCAAAATGTAAGATCTCCAGCTGTTCCGAGCAGAGAGACAGTATAGGGATCGGTCAATTTTCCCAGACCGGAAATCGTAAAAGTGACGTTGAGAAAACCAGAACAAGCAACCTCTTGCGGTACATCTTCACAATCGCCAGTCCAGACATTTCGCAAATCCAGACGCAAATATTTGCCGTCTGTAGTCAAGCTGTCTGCGGAAGGCGTATAGGGAATCACTGCAACAGCTGCAGAAACCGGAAAAGCAGTCTGCAAAAAAAAGAATGGCAAACAACAGAATATGACAAGTCGCAAAATAAAAACTACTTTTTGTTGCACTCTTCCCATAACAGTTCTCCTTTTTTTCTTATTATACCTGTTTCTGTTTTTTCTCGTCAACTGTTTTTGCGAATTTTATAAAAACAGACAAAACAAAAGCCGTTCTCTTGTGCAATTTTCACAAGAGAACGGCTTTTTCCATGGCGCCTTACCCCTGAACAGGAATTTGATCAATCAACAAAATGACATATTGCAATAAAGTATTTGCATCTTCATCATCCACTGTATGATCCAAATAACAGTCTGCATTTGCTTCCTGTGCACTTGACAGCTGGATAATATTTGCCAGATGCTTATTTATAGTGATCACATCCGTCAAATCCACAACACCGTTCATATTTACATCGCCGTATGTAACGATTTCTGATTTTTCACTGCTGCTTTGGGCAATCGTAGTTTCATAGGTTCCGTCTCCATCCGTATCTACTGCTACACCAATCGTCTTCTCGTCAATCTCATAGAGCAGAACGTCTGTATAATCGGTGGTGAAGGTCACCTCTGCTGTAAAATTATCATTGTGTGCACTCGCATAAACATTCTGTAAATGATTTGCATGAAGAAGATAACCATTTTCTATCTGTTCCATAATAACCGTATCCGCATTGTTCCCTGAAACCTGTATGGTATACCAGTCAGTTGTATAATATCCTTCGTTGTAAACCATGCGAATGGCATAATCTGCTGCTTCGCCTTCTACAGAAACATAGCCGTCTTTATCAAAAATCACTTTCTTCCCTGCTGCCGAGCTGGCATCCAATAGACAATTTTCATATTTCAGCGATAAATCCATCGGAACAGGTGTATCCTGCGAAACACAATACCCCGCCTCTGCATCCTTCAGAAAATAGCCGGGCATTCCTTCGCTTTCCCCACTTGCATAGTATTGCGTATATGGCACAATCTCCCCTGCTTCAGTAGCTTGATTGATAAATTGATTTCCAATATATTTTACTTTCTGAATATCATGATTATTAGAAACAGCTGCTGTATCCAAACGAGCAATATAATTCCCACCGCCTGTATAAGTCGTACCAGACAAATATCCACCATCATTGAGTTCTGCAACATTATTTCCAATATAATTGAATTTTGCTCCTTCTGCAGAAGTGATTCCTTGATAATATGGAATCGCCCAATTATAGGTGCTTGTATTAAAATAAATACAGGTTTGTTCATGATAGCTTTTAGACAGAGTGGGATTCAGAATTTCAATGCGACCTTGGTAAGTAACACCATTCCGTGTCCAACTGCCATAATTCACATCATAAGCAACAACAGAATGGCCTCCCCATCCTTCTTTCCCAAAGCCAACTAATACAGGTTTTCCTTCTTCCAAAAGAGAAATGATTTCCTGTATATTTTCCTGATTGCTGCGTGATGGAACTGTTCGGTATTGCTGCTGAATCGTATCTTTCGCCTGTAAGAGATAATAGTAATTAATCAATGATTCAATCTCTGCATTTTCAGCTGGAGTTTGCATTTTATATAAGCAATCCGCCGTTGCTGTCCAATCAGAATATGGCAACAATCCAGCATTCGCTAATATAACCAGAACAGCCATTCCCTGGCAAGAGCCATGCCATTCCTTTTGTTTCCATTCCTTTGCCTGTTCCCACTCTGTGTTATTCAAATTGAAACGCAGTTTTTTCCAATAAGGCTCGCTAATATAATAATCACCATGTGTGAAATACAGTTTTGTGTTCATAAAATTCCAGTTGTCTCTTCCCCACTGAAAAGAAGTCGAATCAGAAGAAGTGATGATTGTAGTAGTTGTTGATTCTGTGGTCGTGGTTGTCGTTGTGAGTGCTGTAGTCGTTATTATTTTATGCTCTACAGAATAAGTATAAGTTGGCACTGACTTTCTGTATGCCATTTTAATTGTAACAGAATCCAGATCATTAGGAGCTATAAAATCAATGGTAGCCTTGCCGTCGCTGTCCAAAATTACACCATCCAAATTGTCAATTGCAAATGCTTCCGTTCCGTTTTGGTCGATATAGTGAAAATAGGCTTGTACCGTATCATCAGTATCACCAGAAACCTCCAGATGAAGAATATCATCCGCTTTCATATTTAAATCGGATAGTGTAAATTCAGTGGAACCTCCTGTGGGAGCACTATAGTGTATAGTAGCATTTTTCAGCGGTTCATTTTCAGTAGCCATTGTAATCTGCTGCCATTCCGATTCTGTTCCAGTATAATAAACGTCTGTTAATTTGTTGCAATAATAAAATGCACCTCTTCCAATACTGGTTATGCTGTTTGGTATGGTAATCTCGGTCATATGTGTACAACCACTAAATATTTTGTTTCCAATGCTCGTCAATCCACCAGGCAGAATCATAGACTGCAAACCGGTACAGCCGTCAAACACACCCGTTCCCATTTCCGTCAAACTGTTGGGCAAAATCATGGACTGTAAAGAAATGCAACCTGTAAATGCCCGATCTCCGATTTTTGTCACAGTATCAGGAATCTCAATGAATTTCAAGCCTTTCATCTGCTGAAAAGCACCTAACCCAATCGCAGTAATCGGTTTTTCGTCAATTGTCTGTGGCAAGTATACCGCTGTTGCGGTCGTACTTACAAGACGTGTAATCTGAACCGTTCCATCTTCTAAATAGTCATACTCTAACTGTAATCCATAGCTGTTTGCTGCTGCTGTCCAACATAGTTCTGGCAGATTTTCTTGCATCATTCCCATTGAACCCCCTGCAAGCCAACAAGCTACCGCTGTCAAAATCGCCATCCATTTTTTCCACCATTTTTTCATGGTTTTCACCCTCCTTTCTTTTATTATACACTTTTGAATTTTTTTCGTCAATCAATTTTAGAAAATTTTACAGAAATCACAAAAAGAAATCCGCTTTCTTGTACATATTGCATAAGAAAGCAGATTTTTCAATTTCTATTAGAGCTTATTCCCGACCGGAAAGCTGATCCATTAACAAAATGACGTTTCTCTCGTTATGATTTTTATGATTCCATCAATTCGCAAATCAGATTGGAGAATGCCACTGGATCCGCAATCGGCATGCCCTCAATCAGCAATGCCTGATTATACAGCAACTGGCTGTACTTACCCAGTGTTTCTTCGTCCAAAGTCTGCAATTTCTGATAAATCGGATGCTCCGGATTCAGTTCCAGTACCGTCTGTGCCTGTACTGGCTGATCAACACCCGGCATTGCATTCAGCGTCTTTGCCATTTCCATGGACAAATCCCCTTCATTGCTCAGGCAAACCGGATGAGATTTCAGACGACCGGACAGCTTTACCTTTCCGACCTTGCCTTCCAATGCCTTCTGCATCTTCTCCAACATATCCTTGCTGGCAGTTTCCTTTTCCTCCAGAGCCTTCTTTTCCTCTTCGCTCTCCAGATTCAAGTCATTCGCAGAAACGGACTTAAATTCCTTATCCTTATACTTCATCAGCATCTTGATGGCGAATTCATCCACATTGTCAGTAAAGTACAGGATTTCATAGCCCTTGTCCTTGACCAGTTCGGTCTGTGGCAGTGCTTCGATTCTGGCAATGCTCTCGCCGCAGGCATAGTAAATGCAGGTCTGCTCCTCCGGCATCCGGTCTACATATTCTGCCAGACTGGTCAGCTTCTGATCCTTAGAAGAAGTGAACAGCAGCAGGTCTTGCAGCAGATCTTTGTGCATACCATAGTCAGAATAAACGCCATATTTCAACTGCAAGCCAAATGCCTGATAGAATTTCTCGTACTGTTCCCGTTCGTTCTTCATCATCCGGCTGAGTTCATTTTTAATGGTACGCTCAATGCTCTTTGCAATCAAACGCATCTGTGCATCATGCTGAAGCATTTCACGAGAAATGTTCAGAGAAACATCCTCGGAATCCACCAAGCCCTTGACAAAGCTGAAGTAATCCGGCAACAGGTCTTCGCAGCGATCCATGATCAGCACGCCGTTTGCATACAACTGCAAGCCCTTCTCATATTCCTTGGAATAATAGTTATAGGGTGCTCGTTCCGGAATGTACAGCAATGCATCATAAGTAACGGTTCCCTCATTGTGAATCAATGCATGGTGCAACGGGTTGCTGTAGTCGTTGAACTTGTCTTTATAGAAATTATTGTAATCGTCATCCGTCAGCTCGTTCTTATTCTTCTTCCAAATTGGTGTCATGCTGTTCAAAGTGACATTTTCAATATATTCCTCGTATTCATCTGAATCCTCTTTCTTTCTGGATTTCTTCATATCCATCCGAATCGGGAACCGGATATAATCGCTGTAACGCTTTACGAGAGACTGAATGCGGTACTGATTCAGGAAATCACTGTACTTTTCTGCGCCCTCTTCCTTGTCTTCTTCATCTGGCAGAATTTCCAGTATGATTTCTGTTCCAACGGTTTCCTTATCGCATTCGTCAATTGTATAGCCATCTGTTCCCTCAGACTGCCATACATATGCCTTGTCCGCACCGAATGCTTTAGATTTTACTGTAACTCGGCTGGCAACCATGAAAGCGGAGTAGAAGCCGACACCAAACTGTCCGATAATCTGATGGTCGTCCTCCATCTGATTCTCGCTCTTAAACTGCAAGGAACCACTGTTTGCAATCGTACCGAGGTGTTCCTCCAGTTCTTCCTTTGTCATACCAATTCCGTTGTCCTTGATGGTCAAGGTACGTTCTGCCTCGTCCGGAATGATGTCGATCGCAAAATCAGACTTCTTCATATCGATGCTGTCATCCGTCAAAGAACGGAAATACAGCTTGTCAATCGCATCGCTGGCGTTGGAAATCAACTCCCGCAGAAAGATTTCCTTGTGTGTATAAATCGAATGAATCATCAAATCTAAGAGCCGCTTGGACTCTGCTTTAAACTGTTTCTGTTCCATATCTAATCCCGACTACGTTACCGCAGCCGCTCCCTTCTGAAATTAGCACTCCATCTGTTTGAGTGCTAACACTATTATAGCACTTGTGCTAAATCCGTCAAGGCGTTTTTTGAATTGTTTACAGTTTATTTACAATTTAAAAAGTATGAATAAAAAGCAGCATACCCTCTAAAAAAGAAAAGTATGCTGTCTTTTATTATGATCATGTACTATAAAATTATTTTTTATCAAATTCTTTCGCAGCATTGTAAG
>JAEDGE010000112.1 GCA_016297675.1 Oscillospiraceae bacterium | reverse complement strand
GAACACGCGACCTGCGCATTACGAATGCGCTGCTCTACCAACTGAGCTATTCCAGCATTGTTTCTTATTTTTTTGTAATAGGAGCGACGCTGCGTGCAATGACATATTATATTATAACACGTTTTTTGCATTTGTCAAGAGGTTTTGAAAAAATATTTGAAAGATTTCTTTTTATGGTTGCAATGTGGAAAAGGATATGGTATAATGAAATCGGTATCTGTGCTTAACATAAAAAAGGGAGTGTGATGACAGTCTTTTGTAGAAAGTCAAAAAAAATTCGGAAAAAAAGCAAAAATTAAATTGAAATTTCCCAAAAAGTATGTTATAATAAGATGAAAAATATCACCTATATCAAAAGGAAGGGAACATCATGAAAAAGAAATCGATCTCCATTTTAGGCATCGTTGTCGCCGTCCTGCTTCTGATCGTTGTGTGTATTACGCTGACCCTGAACGTTTTGTTCTCACAGCACGATACGCCGAAAATCTTCGGGAACTATGTGTACCTGATGGAAACGGATAGCATGGAAGTCAAGCCAACGGAAAGTACGGACCCAGCCACCACAGTAGATGTGAGTGCCTCCATTCATGCGAAAACAGCTGTCATCTGCAAGGCATATGATGGTAGCGAACCGCTTTCCAAGAACAATGCAATCCTTTGTGTACTGGCACCAGAGGATACTTCTACGGACAAGGATAGTGAAGGCATGGCAATTCGCCGGATTCTGAATATCGCCTCCGATGAGGAAACCGGTGTTATGAAGTATTATCCGACCACCATGCAAGTGGAAACCATCGGCACAGAACCAGCCATTACAGTGGAAAGCATTCGAGGAATCTGCCGGTATGAAAGCAGTCAGCTGTACAGCTTCATCCAGTTTGCAACCGGTTTCAGCGGCATTATTGTTCTGTTGGCACTGCCATGTGTGATTTTAGTGATTCTTCTGATTGTTGCATTGGTACGCAAAAGTGCAAGAAATCGGGAAGATGATGCCTATGCATTTGAAGAAAGCTATGACGAACTGGCAGGCGAAGATGATTATAATTATGATGATGAAGAATATGATGACGAAGAATTTGTAAATGATATTCAACAGCCGTCTTACCAGACCAGAACGGGTAACACTGGCAATTACAATACCGGCTCTTACAATATGGAAGGTTATCCGCCGAATGCTGGCTATGGAAATGCTGCAATGCCGGGTATGCCAACTTCATTTGAAACAAAAAAATCTTCTATCTCACAGAATTTTGAACGCAAGGCAGTGAACCCGAATTCTGCTTACCAGAAAGCAAAAACGATGCAGTTCCAGGCACAGAAAAATGTACAGATTCCAGAAACACCATACAGCCAGATGCCGCAACAGCCGGAAAATAATGGATATGTAGGCAAGTATTCTGCGGATGTACCAGTAGAATCTGCACCGCCTGTACAGCCAGTGCAGCCAGAACAGACTTATCATGGGGCACATGAAGCACCGTCTGGTTCTTCTACAAGCAAAACATTCCTCACTTCTACAGGTACATTTAAGCGTCCGAATGTGGATGATATCTTTGGAAATGATCCGTTCGCACGCAATACATCTGCTCCCAGACAGCGGAGTGCTGCACCGGCACAGCCGGCAGCAAAGCCAGCTCCTAAGCCAGCAGCCCGCAGCAGTCGATCTGCTTCCTATGACAAGAATTCTGTAGATGATCTGGTTGCAATGATTGAAAATCAGAAGAAGAAATTATAATAGCAAGTGCAGGATGCATGATTGAAAAATCCCCCGCTTTCATGAGCAGGGGATTTTTTGTCTTCGGAAATTAATAGAATTGATAGTCGGCAATATCGTAAAGCATAATTTGGTATCTGTTTAAGAATGTGGAACGTTTCTGGAATTCCTGTGGAGCATGCAATTGTGTATTCGGGTTGTGGATATGCAATGGCAATTTGATTTGATATCCTCGTATTGTTTCACTTTTGATTGTCTCAAATACAGCATCATAAGCTTTGCAGAAGTTAGAAAGCACACTGGAAACAAGGTAATAATCCTGATTCACATTTTTGCCTGTAGGTTGTAACTTTGAAATTGGCTCGGTTTCCGGATCATAGTTGTTCCCTTTCTCCCTGTATAGAGAAATAACTGCATGGTTGTTTTCCGTATAGGTGTGGATGGTGAGCGTTTGTATAGGATTGGTATCATTGTGTGAAAGCAGCTGTGTCATCAGACAGAGCAAACAGAAACAGAGAGGGGATTCATGGGATAAAACCCATATGTTCATTTCTGGTTGTAGTTTCAGTTCCATGCGATGTCCCAATGTCTCCCGACAGTTCTGTGCAAAATGAATAATTGCACTGGATAACTCCAGTGGCTGTATGGTGTTGTACATATCATCTGCATATTTGCACAGCTCTTCGTAGTAGACGGTTTGCTTCATCAGCCGACAACAGCAGTGCATCACATCGTTGAGATCAGAAAAAATGGCTTCCTGTTCCAGCTCTCCGATGTTGTGTGCTTCCACTTCGTTATAAATGTG
Organism: Oscillospiraceae bacterium; assembly: GCA_016297675.1. GTDB lineage: Bacteria > Bacillota > Clostridia > Oscillospirales > Ruminococcaceae > Ruminococcus_C. Next base: position 3,591 of record JAEDGE010000112.1, on the reverse strand, counting down.
TTCCATCACAGTAGAAATGTTGAAAATTGCTTTTCGTTGTTCTGCCAAAAAGTTCTGACAGAGTGCACGGGAATTGAATTCTGTCATGATATTTGTCAAAATCGGTTCGGTAGAAATTCGCAGAATCACACAGTCCAGTTCTGCGGAAGTCAATATTTCTGCGGCATATAAAAGAGAGTGATACCAGAACGTTTGTATGCCGGTATTTGCCTGCAATGTATGCAGCAGAGCGATGCAGTCTTCTTCTGTTTTCAGCGGTTCGGAAATATCGTTTTTCCAGATGCACGTTCCAGCGGTCGTCAGAAAAAATACTTGTCGGTTCTCATTGGCATAAAGCGTCTTCAGAATTTGCAGTGTTTCTGCATTCATAAGCAGTCGCATGCTCCTTTCTTTTTAAGTGGAAGATATTCACGGCTGCCTTCTGTTACGAAGGCGTCTTGCTATATTATATGCAAGGGGACGAAAAACTGCATGGTGCAGGGATATGTTTTTATACTAGGCTCTATTGCAAAATCTACGATTTTGCAATACCGGCAATGCATTGCCGGTGGTGGCTCTGCCACCAAGAGCCGCCGTTCATACTGCCTTCGCAAAGCCTATGGCTTTGCAGCCGCCTTTGGCGGCATTGCAAACAATGATGTTGTTTGCAATAGAGGGCAGTATAGAATGGTTGAAAAATGTTACTTATTGATACACTCTCCTATATTATATACCGAAGTCTTTTAAAATAAAGAGAGAAAAAAAGAACAAATTTTATCAATTGTTTTTTTATCGCTAAAACGCACGGGAAACGATGTTGAATTTTGTGCAAAATAGAGAAAAGCAGGGGGAGCGTCTATTTTGTTTCAATTTTTTTATAGAAAGACCTTGCATTTTTCGTCGTTTTGGTGTAAAATAAGAGTATAAATTTTTAGGAGGTAATTCCAATGTCAGTTAAAGTTGCTATTAATGGTTTTGGCCGTATCGGTCGTCTCGCATTCAGACAGATGTTCGGTGCAGAAGGTTATGAGGTTGTTGCAATCAACGATCTGACCAAGCCGTCTATGCTTGCTCATCTGCTGAAGTATGATACTGCTCAGGGCGGTTATGCAGGTCGGATTGGCGAAAACAAGCACACTGTTACCGCTGATGACGAAGCAGGTACGATTACAGTTGACGGCAAGACCCTGACCATTTATGCAAAGGCAAATGCTGCTGAACTGCCGTGGGGCGAACTCGGTGTAGATGTTGTTCTGGAATGCACCGGTTTCTACACTTCCAAGGCAAAGGCACAGGCTCATATCGATGCTGGTGCAAAGAAGGTTGTTATTTCTGCTCCGGCTGGCAATGATCTGCCGACTATCGTTTACAACGTAAACCACGAGACTCTGACCACAGATGACAAGATCATCTCTGCTGCATCCTGCACCACCAACTGCCTGGCTCCGATGGCAAAGGCACTGAATGACTATGCTCCGATCCAGAGTGGTATCATGAGCACCATTCACGCTTACACCGGCGACCAGATGATTCTGGATGGTCCGCACAGAAAGGGTGACCTGAGAAGAGCAAGAGCTGGTGCTGCAAACATCGTTCCGAACTCCACTGGTGCTGCAAAGGCAATCGGTCTGGTTATTCCGGAACTGAACGGCAAGCTGATCGGTTCTGCACAGCGTGTACCGGTTCCGACTGGTTCTACTACCATTCTGACCGCTGTTGTAAAGGGTACAGATGTAACGGTTGACGGCATCAATGCTGCTATGAAGGCTGCTGCTACAGAATCCTATGGCTACAACGAAGAGCAGATCGTTTCTTCTGACGTAATCGGTATGAAGTATGGTTCTCTGTTCGATGCAACCCAGACCATGGTTTCCAAGATTGCTGATGATCTGTATGAAGTACAGGTTGTTTCTTGGTATGACAACGAGAACAGCTACACCAGCCAGATGGTTCGTACCATTAAGTATTTTGCTGAATTGGCATAATTGCTGCATGGCAATGCAATTCTAAGAATGAAAAGAGCGAGTCTGTCCAATGGGACAGGCTCGTTTTTTGTGTGGGAAGAACTGTAAAAAAACAGAAATTTTTCTGTGGATCTTTTTGTTTTTAAGCGAAAAAAGGATTTTGCATTCATTTTTATCGTTTTTTTCAAAAAAACATTCCCTTTTTACACGTTTTTTTCAAGAAATCCAGAATTTTTAACGGGAAACTTTCAAAAATCTATTGACATTATTGAGAACATGTGCTATTATTAAATCAGACCAGAGCGGACAGGAAAATTCCGAAAAATACCGTCTCTGTAAGACGGCAGCAGCGGAAAATTTTGGTTCGCTGCGGAAATTGCAATCAATTAAAATTGCTGAAATATTGCAAAGGAGAGATTCAAATCATGGCAGAAACAATGCAGAAGGAATGGGAAGGCTTTGTCGGTGGAGCATGGACTTCCAACGTAAATGTACGGGACTTCATTCAGAAGAACTATACACCATATGAAGGCGACGAGAGCTTTCTGGCTGGCCCGACTGCTACAACAACAGAACTCTGGAATCAGGTTCTGGATCTGTTCCAGAAAGAACGGGAAAACGGCGGCGTGCTGGACATGGATACCAAGATCGTATCCACTGTAAATTCTCACGAAGCAGGCTATTTGGATAAGGAAAAGGAAAAGATCGTAGGCTTCCAGACAGATAAGCCGCTGAAGCGTTCTTTGCAGCCGTTCGGCGGTATCCGTATGGCAGAAGAAGCTTGCAAGTCTTATGGTTATACAGTTGATCCGGAAATCAGCTACATCTTTAAGCACTATCGGAAGACCCACAATGAAGGGGTATTCGATGTTTATACACCGGAAATGCGTTCCGCAAGACATAACGCTATCATCACTGGTTTGCCGGATGCTTACGGTCGTGGTCGTATCATCGGTGACTACCGTAGAGTGGCTCTGTACGGTGTAGATAAGCTGATCGAAGACAAGGAACACCAGAAGGCTGTTACCTGCGGTACGATGACAGAAGATGTGATTCGTCTGCGGGAAGAACTGGCAGATCAGGTAAAGGCATTGAAGGCATTGAAGGCAATGGCACAGCGTTACGGCTTTGATATTTCCAAGCCGGCTTCCAATGCACAGGAAGCAATCCAGTGGCTGTACTTTGGTTATCTGGGTGCTGTAAAGGATCAGAACGGTGCTGCAATGAGCTTGGGTCGTACTTCTACTTTCATTGATATTTATATTGAAAGAGATATTCAGAAGGGGATCCTCACAGAAGAACAGGCACAGGAACTGATCGACCACTTCATTATGAAGCTGCGTATGGTGAAGTTTGCAAGAACACCGGAATATAATGCACTGTTCTCTGGCGACCCGCAGTGGGTTACAGAATCCATCGGCGGTATGGGCATTGACGGCAGAACCATGGTTACTAAGACCAGTTTCCGTTATCTGCACACACTGGAAAATCTGGGTACTGCTCCGGAGCCGAACCTGACTGTACTGTGGTCAAAGCATCTGCCGGTTGCATTTAAGAAGTACTGTGCAAAGCTCTCCATCAACACGTCTTCCTTCCAGTATGAGAACGATGACCTGATGAGAGTGACACACGGTGATGACTATGCAAT
>JAEDGE010000111.1 GCA_016297675.1 Oscillospiraceae bacterium | reverse complement strand
ACAAAGAAATCAAAAGACGAATGCCCATTTTACACAAGCATTCGTCTTGTTTTTGAATCGATTTTATGATCAATCCTGATAGGGTGCACCACAGTTTTCACAGAATAGATCTTCTGGATGGTTTCTTGGTGTACCGCAATTGGTACAATACATTGCCTTGTTTTCGCTTTGCTGTGGATTCCTTGCATTTTGTCGATTGACAGAATTGTGAAGCGAATGTCCCATCGCTGTGTTTGTCTTTACCGCTCCGGTCAGTGTAGAAGCGGACTTCATTTTTTTCGTATATAGAATCATCAATAAGATCGCAATCGCAATCAAGAGTAAGATGATCCCAGCAATCAGCACAATCATTAGGAGATTGTTGGAATTGTTACCGGAAAGGTTATTATTTTCCTCCAGTCTCAATCCTTGACCGTTCTCCTCTTTTATGGTGGTGTCTGTTGTAGAATCCATGGCTGCTGCATTGCCTGCCAGTACCGTTTCGGTTTGGCTTTCTGTCACCAGAACCGTTTTTTCCACAATTACCGTTTCTACCGGTTTCGGGGCTTCTGTTACCAACACCGTCTTTTCTATTACGACTGTTTTTTTCGGAGCTTCTGTCTGTGGCGGTGCTGTATCATAGAAGAAAAGGTAATTCGCATCAATCCAGCCGTAATAATCGCCGTCATCCGTATCCCAGCATTCATACCATGTTACCCCATAGGATGTGCATTGATTTTTGGCGGTAATGTGCCAGGTATCTTCTACTTTATGCTGTGTCTGTTTCGAGCCGCCGTAGGCAACATAATTGGTGGTATAGCCGTAAACGCCGTTGCCGTCCACTTCTCCCCGGCGGTTGCTGATACTGTAAATATTTGCGATTGGCTGTTGCGGTTCAGGGTCGGGTGTGGAAGAGTAGACGGTAATATACTTCCAGTCAATCCAGCCGTAATAGTCCCCGTCATCGGTATCCCAACATTCAAACCATTGTACGCCATGGGAATAATAAGCATTTTTTAATGTGATATGCCAGCCATCTTCTACTTTGTGTTGGGTTTCCATTGCACCGCCGTAACAGACATAGTTTGTGGTATACCCATAAACACCGCTGCCATTGACTTCTCCTGTTGCCGGCAAATGTCCAGTCAAATCATTGGCAGCGGTCTGGATTGGTTGTACCATACTGATGGTACTGATTGTAAATAACATGCTCAACAGCAGCATCAGAGAAAGGATTCCTCCTGAAAATATTTTTCGTACTTGTTTCATACCCAATCATTCTCCTCAAAAATTTTAAATCAGGAATCCAATTCCATACGATGCTGCATTGAGCACGAACGAAAACAGAAATGGATTTCTTTTTTGATACAAACAACATTTGTAGATACCTGCCTCCACCAGCCAAATCACGCCTTCCAGAAACAAAACCCAAAGCACAGGATGATGAAACCGAAAAGGCAGGATAAAATTCAAAAACACTGCTGCTGGATTGGTTGCCAGATTGACCAGAAACACGAGAACCAAATCATGGCGATTTCGCTTTGGATAGAGCAGAGCAGCCGTACACTCAATGAGTTCTGTGGTACAAAAACAGGGAATCAGTGTATGCACCACAAGGAATTGGAAGAGTGCATTGTCAAATAAGTCCATCTGTATCATCCCCTTTTGTCTGTTCAAATGGATACAGGTATCGAATGGTTTGTCACTTTTTATCAGTATATCATACTTTTTTAAGAAATGCAAGAAAAAACCACCATTTTTATCTGATTGACAAAATACATTCTGAATAGGAAAACACCTTGTTGTTTTCATAGGGCGTTCCTCTCTATCTGTAAGCTTTTGTAAACAGGAAACATACCTGCAATGAGAAAAGCAGCCCCTCCAAAATGAGAAGCTGCTTTTTCCCTTATGATCTAATTTTTACTTACTCCAACGGCGGCAGCGTACCGGTTTGCAGTTGATAATACCGCCCCTTCTGTGCCATCAATTGCTCATGATTGCCACGCTCAATGATCTGTCCCTGATCCAGTACCAGAATCACATCTGCATTCTGAATGGTAGACAGTCGGTGTGCAATGACAAAGACCGTTCTGCCCTTCATCAGGGCATCCATACCAGCCTGTACAATTCGCTCCGTTCGGGTGTCAATCGAAGACGTTGCCTCGTCCAGAATCATAACCGGTGGGTCAGCCACTGCTGCTCTGGCAATGGAAAGCAGCTGTCGTTGTCCCTGTGACAAGCCCGAACCATCCCCTTCGAGTATGGTTTCATAGCCGTCCGGCAGCAGCATAATAAAATCGTGGGCATTTGCCCGCTTAGCCGCTGCAATACATTCTTCATCCGTGGCATCCAGTCTGCCGTATCGGATATTATCCATGATTGTTCCGGTGAACAGGTTGACATCCTGCAAAACCATGCCCATCGAACGCCGTAAATCTGGCTTGCAGATTTTATTGATGTTAATGCCGTCATATCGCACCTTGCCGTCTGCAATATCATAAAACCGGTTGATGAGGTTCGTAATGGTGGTTTTTCCGGCACCCGTTGCTCCGACAAGGGCAATTTTCTGTCCCGGTTTCGCATACACACTCACATCATGTAGCACGATTTTCTCCGGCACATAGCCAAAGTCCACATGCTCCATCTGCACATCGCCCTGTAGTTCTGTATAAGTGACCGTACCGTCCTGATGCGGATGCTCCCACGCCCACAGATGTGTGCGGTGGTCTGCCTTGCAGAGATTGCCGTTCTTATCCCGTTCGGCATTGACCAGATGGACATAGCCTTCGTCCTGTTCTGGCTGTTCATCTAACATATGGAAAATACGCCCAGCCCCTGCCAATGCCATGACAATGGCACTGGCCTGTTGGGAAATCTGTCCGATTGGCTGGGTAAAACTTTTGCTCAGCTGCAAGAATGCAGCGATTGCCCCCAGTGTCAGACCGCCAACGCCGTGCAGTGCCAGTATGCCGCCCAGAATCGCAATGCACACATATTGCAGGTTGCCGAGGTTGTTGGTGATTGGCATCAGAATATTTGCAAAGCTGTTTGCTTTGGTGGCATTTTCAAACAGCATTTCATTTTTCTTGTCAAAGGTTTCCGCTGTCTGCGGTTCATGGCAGAACACCTTGACCACCTTCTGCCCATGAATCATCTCTTCAATGTAGCCATTGACATCGCCCAAAGAATTTTGCTGTGCAATAAAGTATTTGCCGCTCTTTCCGCCGACATTCTTGACAATCAGCAGCATGAAAATCAGAAAGACAATGACAAACAGGGTCAGCCAAACGCTGGTTGTCAGCATGGCAATAAAAACGGCAATGACAGTAATCAAAGAAGAGACAAACTGTGGCAAGCTCTGTGCCATCATCTGTCGCAGCGTATCGGTATCGTTGGTATACAAGCTCATGACATCGCCGGTTGCATTCTGGTCAAAATAGCGGATGGGCAGTGTCTGCATATGAGCAAACATCTCATCTCGAATCTTCTTCAGAATGCCTTGCGAAACTGGAATCATCAGTCTGATATATAGAAACGAAGCCAATGCACCAACAGCAAAAATGCATGCCATCTTCAAAATCATCATCAGCAGACCGGAATAATCTGCATCTGCTTCTAACAGCAGCGGTGCAATGTAGTCATTGATCAGCAACTTCAGAAATGTTGCACTCACAACACTTGCCAATGCACTGAGAACGATAAAGATAAAAACCAGAATCAGATGAATCCAGTACGGTTTTAAGTAGCCAAGCAGCCGCTTCATGACTTCTCCTGCATGTTCCGGCTTTTGACCGGCTCCGACCGGTACTTTTCCATGCATTCCTCTCATGCTGTCACACCGCCTTTCTTATTTTGTTCTGCATAAATTTCCTGATAAATGGCATTGCTTTGCAGCAGTTCTTCATGCGTGCCGATTCCATTGATGACACCGCCGTCCAGAACCAGAATCAAATCTGCTTCCTGCAAGGAAGAAATCCGCTGGGCAATGATAAATTTGGTCGTTTCCGGCAGATAGGTTCGCAGAGCCTGCCGAATGGAGGCATCTGTTTTGGTATCGACGGCACTGGTAGAGTCATCCAGAATTAAGATTTTCGGTTTTTTCAGCAAGGCTCTTGCAATGCAAAGCCGTTGTTTCTGTCCGCCAGAGACATTCGCCCCACCTTGTTCAATATAGGTGTTGTAGCCGTCTGGGAAGGTATTGATAAACTCGTCTGCATGGGCAAGCCGGCAGGCTTCCTGCAATTCCGCATCTGTGGCAGTTTCATTGCCCCAGAGCAAATTCTCGCGAATCGTACCAGAGAAGAGGACATTTTTTTGCAGCACCATTGCAACCTGATTCCGCAGGGCTGTCATATCATAGTCCCGTACATCAACCCCGCCGACTTTTACAGAACCGTCTGTGACATCATACAGTCTTGGAATCAGCTGTACCAGAGAGCTTTTGGAACTGCCCGTACCGCCCAGAATGCCGACGGTCATACCGGACGGAATCTGTAGGTTGATATCTTTCAGACAACATTTATCCATTCGTTTGGAATAGCTGAAGAAGACATGGGAGAATTCCACGCTTCCGTTTTGGACTTCTGTCACAGGCTGTTCCGGATTGGTCAGGTCGCTCTGTTCTTCGAGGACTTCGACCACTCTCTCTGCGGAGGCTCTGGACATGATTACCATTACAAAAATCATAGAGAGCATCATCAATGCCCCCAGAATTTGCAGGGCATAGGTCATCAGGCTCATCAGTTCGCCGGTTGTCAGTTCCACGCCGTGTGTGCCGACAATCATTCTTGCACCGAACCAGGACAGCAGTAAAATACAGCTGTAAACTGCAACCTGCATTCCCGGCATGGCAAACGACATTCTTCTCTCTGCCTTGCAGAAATCGTCATAAATTTTCTTTGAAATTTGAGAGAACTTGCTGATTTCGTGGTCTTCTCTGACAAATGCCTTTACCACACGCACACCATGTACATTTTCCTGTACAACATTGTTCAGTTTATCGTAAGTACGGAAGACCCGTTCAAAAATCGGGTGTACGCTCCGCATGAGGATAAAAACCAACAGACCCAGCAGCGGAATGGCTGCCATAAAAATCAAAGACAACTTCCAGTTAATCCGAATTGCCATTGCCAACGAGAAAATCAACATCGTCGGGGAACGCAGGGCAACCCGCACCAACATCTGATAGGCATTTTGCAGGTTCGTGACGTCGGTTGTCAGACGGGTCACAATACTGGACGCAGAGAAACGGTCAATATTGTGGAAAGAAAAGCCTTGTACGGTATGGAATAAGTCATGTCGGATATTTTTTGCAAAGCCGGCAGATGCCTTTGCTGCATAGTGTCCTGCCAGTACGCCAAACAGCAGGGAAAGCACACAGCAGACTGCTAAAATACCACCAGTCTGCAAAATCGCAGTCTGGTTCGCCCCATCAATCCCCTCATCAATCAGCTTTGCCATCAGCAATGGTATGATGACTTCCATAATGACTTCCAGCGTCACAAATAAAGGTGACAGCAGAGAAACGCCTTTGTATTGCCGGATACAGCCGGCAAGTCGTTTTAACATGTCGAATGACCTCCTTTATGTTCAAAGTTTTCAAGGTTTTGGCACATCCTCTTTAGCATTGCTCGTAATTGTGTTTGTTCGTCCGGAGAGAGTCCCTCTGTCAGAATCCGTTCAAACTGTTTATGCTCTTGTTCCAGACTGTGATGCAGGGAGATGGCCTTTTCTGTCAGAACAATTCGCTTCAGTCTTGCATCTTCCGGTACGGATTTCCGCACAATCATTCCATTTCCCTCCATACGATTCAGTATGGTTGTCACTGTGGAACGGGGAATCGAAAAATTTTTTTCGATATCTCGCTGATAGACCGGCGTATCCTGTTGTTGATAGAGAAAACGAATCAGCCAGCCATGCATAGCGGTAAGCTGTTCAACGGTCTGTATATTGTGGGAACGGCAAAGATAGCGATCTGCCAGAATGCAAATACGATGCAGCCACGGAAACAGCGGCTCCATAAAAACACCTCCTTCGTTTTGATTTCAAATTGTTCAATGTTGAACAGTTCGAGATGGAACAATATTATAACATAGTATAGCTGCTTTGTCAAGCAGAAATGGTCTGATTTTTATAGAAAAAATTACAAACAATGCAATCTGTTTTGGTATGAATTTCACAAATAACAAGTCATACACATGGAGAAGAAAACACAGTTGTCAAGGAAGTGCAATTTGCATGCGGTTGTTGTTTGGCTAAAAAATTGGATTCCTTTGATGAAAATGGATTTTCATGGACTTTTCCACGCAAATCAATTTTTAAATGATGGTATCAATTTTACGCCGCAGGCGACTGCGG
>JAEDGE010000110.1 GCA_016297675.1 Oscillospiraceae bacterium | reverse complement strand
TTTGTTTTTTCAGATGGCGGACAGCGGTATCTTATTTTTCATTTGCTTACCGATTCCAACTCGTTTGCTTTGCAAGGGTGGCAGCTTGCCCCCCTTATTTAGAGGATGCCCTTCCCCTTTGTCGGCTACGCCGACATTTCCCCACACTGTGGGGAATCACCCTCGCCAAGCTGAGCCAGCTTGACCGCAGTCGCCTGCGGCGTAGAATTTATACCATCATTTAAAAATTGATTTGCGTACGTGCAACGTTACTTCTATTTGCTATTTTCGCTCTGCAATATGATCACTGCTACCTCCGACGGATTGCCAAGCCGCAGCTTCCCAATCCCACAATTTACATACAAATATCGTCCATCCTTTTCATACAGTCCCTTACTGTACTGCGGAAAAAACCGCCGCTCCGGCGACAGCAGACCACCTATGACCGGCAACCGTACAATCCCACCATGTACATGACCACTCAGCGTTAAATCTGCTCCCCACGCAAAATAACTCTCTGCCGGAAACGGACTATGTGCCAGCAAAATCGTACACCCCTTTCTTTCTCCAAGGTCTGCCGTCAGGTCTGCTGCTGTATAGGATTCTAAATCCCGATACTGAAACGCCGCATCATGGTAAATCCCAATCCGCAGCGATGCCCCTGCCAGATAGCAAACGGCTCCATTTCGCTGCAAAGCAACTGTTTCATTTTCCAGCAGCACACAATTTGACTGCTCCACCATCACCCGATAATCTGCCATCTGCTGCGGCTGAAAATCCCATTCATGATTCCCAAGGGAAAGGTAAACTGGTGCGATCTGTCGCAGAGCCGTCAGAAGTGCCGTTCGTTCTGTGAAGTCTGTCACATAGCGGGAAACCAGATCCCCAGTTATGACAATGATGTCCGGCTGACACTGCTGTACTTTTTGCAATAACCGCCCTTCTCCATGCGGATAAACACGCTTATGCAAGTCAGAAAGCTGCACCATCCGAAAGCCATCAAAGGCATCCGGCAGGGAAGGAAGCTGCAGCGTCTGTTGACGAATCACAAGCCGTTTCTGTTCCAGCACAATCAGACCCGTACACACAACGATACATACGAATAATATCAAAATATATTTCATACAATCCTCCTCGGTTTGCATGGAAAATCCAAAAGCGGAAACAGGTTCTTCCAGAATTTCGCTCTGTGTCAAAAAAGAGCAGAACGAAAACCGTCCTGCTCTTCCTCATCTCATTTGACTGCGTTATTCAATTTTTCCGTAAAGCCCAATCTGTAAATCATCTTCCGGCTTTGGTTTCCGGTAATCCTTTTCAAAACTGGTGCTCATAATATCGTCAAAATTCGTTTGCTTAAGCGGAATCTCCTCTGCATTGCGACGTGATCCACCATTCTTTTTATGGCTGCCGTTCCGATATCCGCCCTTGCGGTCATTGCGGTTCTTATGATTTCTCGGACGACGTGTTTGCAGGGGTTCTCCATTTTCATCCAGCGGCAAAATAATGACCTTTCTATATGGATCTTCTCCTACACTCTTAGAGCTAACGCCTTCTATCTCGGCAACTTTTGCATGAATAATCCGCCGCTCATAGGGATTCATCGGTTCTAATGTCGTCGCACGTTGATTGCGGATGACGTTCTTGGACAGGCGTTCTGCAAGATGTTCCAATGTCTGCCGCCGCTTTTCCCGATAACCATTGCTGTCCAGAATAATCCGGCAGTATTCCTCTTCGCCCTTATTGGCAATAATAGAAGACAGATACTGCATGGCATCCAGTGTTTCGCCTCGTCTGCCAATAATCGTACCGCCCCGGCTCGGGCTCTCTAACTCCAGTAAAATGCCGTTTTCCTGCGGTGTCGGTGTAACGGTTACAGCAACCCCCAACTTTTCATAAACCGCTGTCACATAGGTTTTCACCCGTTCCACAGCTGCCAACTGTTCCGCTGTCAGACTGTCCAAAGACGGTGTCGGTACTGCTTCCACAGCTGGTACGACTTCTTCTGAAACAGATTCTGTCTCAGAAATGGTTTCTTCTGCGACCGGTGCAGAAATTTCTGGTTCTTCTGTCGTTTCCGTTCCCGTTGCGGTTTCCTCCATTACTGGTTCTGCCGCCTTCGGTGTTGCTTCTGTAACCGATTCTACAACGGATGTCGGCTCTGCCGCTGGTGCAGATGTTTTTTCTGCCGGTTCATAAATGGCTTCAATCTTTACACTTGCACCAAGTCCCATCAGACCCTTTTTCTGTTCGAGAATCCGGAAAACAATCTGCGACTCGGAAACACCGAAAGCCTGCTCTGCCTGCCGCTTTGCATCTTCCAGCTTTTTCGCAGTAAAAATCTGTTTCATGCGTTCACGCATCCCTTTCTCTCACGGGCAGACGGCAACCGTCTGCAACCGTTTGTAAAATCAAATCAATCCTCCGGCGGATTTTCGTCATAGGATTCGCCGTATTTCTCTGCCATCCGCTTTCTGGCATCCTGTATTTTCTGCTTATTGTAGGCGGATAGTTCCCGATTGGACATATTCTTTGTCTTTTCTGTTTCCTGTACTCTGGCAGTACCCACATTCTGGTTCATGACCCGTTCGGTAAAGGATTGTTTGCCAGCAGCATATTTGGCTTCCATCTTCTTGTTTTCTTTCTCAATGATTCGTGCACCCCGTTCCGGCGTGAAATACCAATTCAGACCGATTGTCTGGAGCAGGGAGAAGAAAGAAGAACAAGCCCAGTAGAAACCAACACCGGCAGAAACCTGAAAAGCAAACCAGACAGAGAATAACGGCATAATGTACAGCATCACATTCATGCATCCCATGTTCTGCTGTGTCGTATCGTTCCGCTTCTTCTGCACAATCTGCATGTAAATGGTCATGATCAGCTGCAAGATACCAGAGAGCAGCGGAATGCAGAACAAAATAATCGCAGAGGCATCCCATACATCCGGCTTCCAGGTTGGTGTTGCACCCAAATTCACACCAAAGACAGTAAAGTGATCTAAAAAGTCTGCAACCTTTGAAACATCAAATCCATCTACATTGGCAAAGGCAGAAGGGGTGTCCTGAAACGCCTTCAAAACGCCCAGTTCCTCCCGCAGTCCGGTATACTGTTTGGCAACACTTTCTCCCAGTATGCCATTGGCAATGCCGACAACCTTTTCGACCAGGCTATCCCCGTAATGCAGAATATGGGTCAGCGGCTTGTACACAACGTCCAGCACGCCAAAGAGCAGAAAGAACTGCAAAAACATCGGCAGACAGGACGACATCGGATTGACATGTTCCTCCTGATATAACTGCATCTGTGCCTGCTGTAATTCCTGCGGCTTATCCTTATACTTTGCCTGAAGCTTTTTCAGCTTCGGCTGTAAAAGTTGCATCCGAAGCGTATTTTTCTGCTGTTTGTAAGAAATCGGAAACAGCAAAAGCTTCGTGATAATCGTGAACAGCACGATTGCAACACCGTAGTTATTGACCAGCTGATAAATCAGCCGCATAATCCATCCGAACGGTGTGCCGAATAAGTCGTATAAAAACGTAATGCGTCATCCTTTCTGTTTATATGTAATTTTCATGCTGTCACGCCGACAGTGCGGCAATGTCAGCGGCACCGCATCAAACCCACCGGGGCTCCACGGATTGCACCGCAGAATCCGCCGGACAGCCAGACCCGTACCATACCATGCACCAAATCGCTCAATGGCTTGCAGTGCATAACAGCTGCAAGTCGGATAATAGCGGCAGCATGGTTTTTTTAAAGGCGAAATGACTTTCCTATAAAAACGAATCAATAGCAGAAGCAGTTTTTTCATGAGGGCTCTTCTCCTTTTTCTGCTTTACCGCCCGGCAGCATTTGAATCGGCCGTTCCCAATGCTGCTGAATCTGCGGAATGGTATTTTTCCGCAGATAATTGACCAATCTGGTAGAGTTCACGTTCCAGATGCGGGCACGGGCAACAATCACCAGATCCAAATACGGCGGCAACTCTGCTTCCAGTTCCCGATACGCCTGCCGGATCAGCCGCTTGGCACGGTTGCGATGCACCGCATTGCCGACACGCTTGCCGGCGGTGATGCCCAGTCGGTGCTTGCCAAGGCGGTTTGGCCGGATATAAATCACAACAAAGGGTGTGACAAAGGAAATTCCCCGGCGATACAGGGTTTGAAAATCCCGATTCTGATTCAGAATAATCGTATGCTTCACCGTTTCCCGCTCCTTTCTGAAACATGGAAAAACAAAAAAGACCACAAAAAAGCTTTTGTGGTCCGTCTCGTTAGTGGCTAAGTCTTGCTCTGCCCTTGGCTCTTCTACGAGCTAAAACCTTTCTTCCGTTGGAAGTTGCCATTCTCTTTCTGAAACCGTGCTCCTTCTTCCGGTGCAGCTTCTTCGGCTGATATGTTCTTTTCACAACAACTGCCTCCTTTCCAATTTGCAATTTCTGCAATCTAAGATGATACCCGCCGCCATTCCGACTGGCAGCAGCGGCGTGGAATTCCAAAAACATAAGGTCATACCATTTCAAAAGAAATGGACATGTCTGACCTGTTCTATTATAACGGATTCCTGCAAAGGTGTCAAGTTTTTTTTCCAAAAACCGCAGATTTTTTCAAATCCATCAGGAATAAAATCATTTTCCACATATTTTTTGTGCACCTCGCACAATCTCAGTGCGCTTTCCACCGCTCTCTGTGGAAAATTTCTGCTTTTTTCGGAATTTTTCCACAACGGTCTTGATTTTTTCAACAATTCGTGTTAAAATAAAATTGTATTGCTATCGGTACTGAAGCATCCCCTGTGGAATGTTCCTTTTGATATGAATGCTTTCAACAGAAATTCTGTCGAATTTTGATGCTTTTCGGGGAACGGTACAGAGAAGCAGAAAAATATAATAGAAACGATATTGAATCGTAAAGGAGACTACAATGCTATGAATTCATTTGACGAGGTATTTGAACATGTAAAACGATATTGTCTGGACGAGGGACAAATTCCGGAGGTCGCAGTGAAGCTCTGGATTGACGCGCTGAAACCGGTAGACCTGAGTGGAACAGATGCCGTTTTTACGGTACAATCTGATTTTCAGCGTTCTGTCATTCTCAGCAACTATGAAAGCCTGCTCAAAGAAGCCTTTCACAATATTCTTGGATTTGATGTCAACTTATGCATCCATGTGGAAGAAGAAACAGACACACCGACATCAGAGAAACAAATCAAGATTCCGGATGATGCGGAACTCGACCGCCGCAGTGAACAGCTGGAAAAAAGTTTTGAAGGTGCCAATTATGAATATACCTTTGAAACATTCATTGTCGGTCGTTCCAATGAATTTGCCTATGCGGCTTGTACGGCTGTTTCAAAAGAACCAGGCAAGAATTACAACCCATTATTTATCTATGGTCCTTCCGGACTGGGAAAAACACACCTGATGCATGCGATTGCCCACGAAGTGGAGCAGCATCATCCAGATTACAATATTATTTATGTCACCAGTGAAGAATTTGGAAACGACCTCATTAATGGCATCAATCGGAACAACATGGAGAGTTTTCATGACAAATACCGTTCTGCCGATGTCCTGCTGATCGACGATATTCAGTTTTTCAGCAACAAAGACCGCATGCAGGAAGAATTTTTCCATACATTCAATAAGCTGCATGCAGAGGGGAAACAGATTGTCATTACATCCGACAAGCCGCCGAAGGAACTGAAAACACTGGAAGAACGCATCCGAACACGATTTGAATGGGGCTTGATTACCGATATTACGATTCCAGATTTTGAAACCAGAATTGCCATTATCCGCCGAAAAGCAGAGTTGCTGGATCTGCACATTCCGGACGATGTGGCAGAATTTATTGCCAATCGGCTGAAGACCAACATCCGGCAGTTGGAAGGGGCTGTGAAGAAACTGAAGGCACTGAAACACTTTGCCGGTTCTGCACCGTCTATTTCCATGGCACAGAGTGTCATCAAGGATATCCTGAACAATGACCAGCCGGTACCGATTACTGTAGAAAAGATTATTGCCGAAGTGGCAGATGTTTATGGCGTAACACCGGAGGAGATTCGCAGCAGCAAGCGTTCCAGCCAGATTTCCACGGCTCGCAAAGTAGCAACTTATGTTGTACGGGAAATTACCCAAATGCCGCTGCAATCCATTGGAACAGAGTTCGGCGGCAGAGATCATTCCACCATTGTATATGCGATTAACAACATTGAAGCAGGGATGAAGCGAGATGCAAATCTGAAACAGCTGGTAGAAGATATTATTAAAAATATCAAAAATAAGTCCCGATAACCACGCCGCAAGCGACTGCGGTCAAGCTGGCTCAGCTCGGCGAGGGTGATTCCCCACAGTGTGGGGAAATGTCGGCGTAGCCGACAAAGGGGAAGGGCATCCTCTAAA
>JAEDGE010000004.1 GCA_016297675.1 Oscillospiraceae bacterium | reverse complement strand
GTACTGCTGACCGTTGCTGTACAGGAAGCAGTTGCAATGGTACCGCAGTCACCAACCTGTCCGCCGCTTTCTGCATAAAACGGGGTCTTATCCAATACAATGATAACCTGATCACCCTCAACAGCCACTTCTTCTGCTTCTTGTCCCTTATAAAGAGCAACAATCTTTGCGTTGGTTTCTGTAAGGTGTTCATAACCGGTGAATACGGTTTTTTCTGCATCAATTCGGATACTACTGCCAGCCCAAGAAGAACCTGCCTTTGCCAGATGGTCTGCTTGTGACTGTGCCCGCTGTGCCTTTACCAGTGCATCAAATCCAGCACGGTCTACAGAAACACCCTGCTCTGCAGCGATTTCTACTGTCAGGTCAATCGGGAAACCATAGGTATCACTCAACTTAAACGCATCTTCACCGGAAATCATCTTTTCGGTCGGGTCAACCTGTTCCAGAATCTGTGTGAGCAATGCCATACCGTTGTCTACTGTTTTTGCAAAAGTTTCTTCTTCCACCTGAATAATCTTGCGGATATACGCTTTCTTCTCCTCCAGTTCCGGATAAGCGGATCTATTCTCTGCAATTACTGTCTCACATACTTCATACAGGAACGGTTTTTCAATTCCAATCAGTCTGCCATACCGTGCAGCACGCCGCAACAGACGACGCAGCACATATCCTCTGCCGGCATTGGACGGCATCACACCATCGCCAATCATAAAGGTAGTACTGCGGATATGGTCTGTAATGACACGCAGGGCAACATCTGTTTTTTCGTCTGTGTGATACTGCACATTGGCAATTCTGCAAACATGCTTCATGATATTCTGTACCGTATCCACTTCAAACAGATTATCCACACCCTGCATGATACAAGCCAGACGTTCCAGTCCCATACCGGTATCAATGTTCTTGTGTTCCATTTCAGTATAGGTGCCGTTGCCGTCACTGTTGAATTGGCTGAACACCAGATTCCAGACTTCTACATAACGGTCGCAGTCGCAGCCGACACCACAGGTTGGCTTGCCGCAGCCTTTTTCTGCTCCACGGTCAAAGTAAATTTCAGAACACGGACCACATGGACCAGAACCATGCTCCCAGAAGTTGTCTTCTCTGCCCAATCGCTTCATGTGAGATGGTTCTACCCCAATGTGCTGTGTCCAAAGGTCGTATGCTTCATCATCGTTCTCAAAAACAGATACATACAGCTTGTCCACCGGCATTTCCAGTTCCTTGGTGAAAAACTCCCATGCCCATTCGATGGCTTCTTTTTTAAAGTAGTCACCGAAAGAAAAGTTGCCCAGCATTTCAAAATAAGTGCCGTGCCGTGCCGTCTGTCCAACTCGTTCGATGTCCGGTGTACGGATACACTTCTGACAGGTAGTCACTCTGACATTCGGTGGAACTGCCTGTCCCAAAAAATACTTTTTCAGCGGTGCCATACCGGAGTTAATCAAAAGCAAACTCTTATCGCCCTGTGGAATCAGAGAAAAACTTGGCAACCGTGTATGGTTCTTACTCTCAAAAAAAGACAGATATTTTTCTCTCAGTTCGTTCAATCCTTGCCACTGCATGGTAAAAATGCTCCTTTTCAATTGATCAATCTTAGATTTTAGATGTGAATAGAAAAAGACCCTCGCCGCCAAATGGGACGAAGGCCTTCGTGTTACCACCCAAGTTCAAAAGCACAGAAATAGCTGTACTTTCCTCGTTGCTCTTTAACGCAGAACTTACGTTTCCATTTCTGGAAACAGCTCCGGAGTAGCACCTGCTGACCCTGTACATACTTTCACCAACCGTATGCTCTCTGCAACAACATCTATGCAGTCAGTTCCATCCACGCCATATGAGTTTAGTATAGCAGATTTTTTTGTACTTGTCAACATTTTTTGCAAAAAAATGCAGCATATCATTTGTATCTCTATTCATTTTTACTCGATTATTCATACCGCAATGCATCTATGGGATTCAGATTGGCTGCCTTTACAGACGGAATCCAGCCAAATAAAATTCCCACAATCATAGAGAATAATACTGCAACTGCTGCTGCTGCCGGACTAATGGCAACCGGCACTTCTGCCAGTCTTGCAATGATTCTTGATAAGCCAATCCCAGCCACTACGCCAAGCAGACCGCCCACACTTGTCAAAACAGCCGCTTCTGTCAGAAATTGAAATAAAATATGTCGTTTCTTTGCACCCAATGCTTTCTTCAAACCAATCTCTCTGGTACGTTCTGTGACAGAAACCAACATGATATTCATGACACCAATTCCTCCTACCAAAAGAGAAATCCCTGCAATATAAATCAGCATTGTATTGGTAGAACTACTCAGTTCTTGTAAAGACTTTGCCTGCTCCAGTAAGTCACGGCTTTTATATTGTATGGTTTCTCCCGTACCAGAAGTGGTGACACGGGCATTTAACAAGTCAGAAGCCTGTTTCCCTACTTTTGTCATGGCATCTGTTTCTGTTGTTTTGAGCAAACAGTTCTGCGGTTCGTCGTAACGGAAAACAATCGGCCATGCAGCATCTGGTAAAAAGACCTTTCCCACGGAACTGCTTGCATAAAGATGATAGTCGTCAATGGACTGAATCACAGGTTCAAAGACACTGCTTTGTACGGCAACCCCAACGACTTTAAATGGCATCCCGTTGATATCTATCACCTTTCCAACCGGATTCTCACCAGCAAACAAGCTCTGTGCGGAATCCGTGTCCAGAATGGCAACATTGTTGCCTTTGGCATAATCCTCCGAACGAAAGCCCTTTCCAGATTGAATATGGTAACCAGCGGTCTGAAAATAATCTGCATCTATTCCCCAAATCGAACCGCCTTCCAACTTTGTATTCTGATAGAAAATAGAATCACAGTAATTTCTTGTTCGATACAAAGCAACCGATTCTACCTCTTTTATAGCAGATAACTGTGCTTTTACCTGACTCGAAATCACTGGAACTCCAGATGGTGGTGCCTGATATTGCATATCATATTCATACTCACCTTGATACAATGCAACTGCAACAGTATTATTCCCTGCTCCGACCAGATTGCTTTTGATTTGTTCATTCGTACCTCGAATCGTAGAAACAATGGCAATGATGGCAGCAATGCCAATGATAATTCCCAGCATCGTCAGCAGAGAACGGATTTTATGGGCAAAAATGCCTTGTATGGATAAACGGATATTTTCCAGCATAGCATGTCCTCCTTACCACTGTACTTCGTCCGTATCTTTGGTACGAACGCCTTCTTTGACATCTTTTCCATATGGGAAACAAATGCGGTCGGTTTCTTCCACACCGCTTTTAATTTCAATTTCTGCTCCATATCGAATTTTTCCGGTCTGTACCGGCTGCTTGACCAGACGGTTTTGGTCATTTGCCTTCATGACATAATATTGTCCATTTTCCTCTCGTACATATTGCAATGGAAGATAAAAATAAGAGGAGGACGTTTCTTCCATAAATGAAAGCGAAAGCCAGCTTCCAACTGCAATATCATATTGTTCCTCTGTTTCCGCCTGAAAACGGTACATACTATTATTTGGATTTTCATTGTAAGGAGCACTACTGTCTGTGACTGGTACATCCTCTATTTCTGTTACCTTCACCGTAAAACTATCACCAGTATCATAGGACATGACATTCATTTCTGTACCAATTTGCAACTTCGGCAAATTCCACTCGCTGACGGTTCCCTGCACTTGAAGTCCACCAGAGCCTTGAATCACCAAATAAGGTTTTGTTTCTGCTTCTTTGTCCGTCAAATCGGTATGCAATTCTGTAACAACGCCATCAATCAAGCTACGTTCCATTCCATCATCCTGTTTTTTCAATGCCGATTCATAAGCCAAATCTGCCGATTTTTTACTGAATTCCAGTGTTTTGATTTTAGACTGCTGCTTTTGAATCATGGCAGCCAGTTCCTGTGCCGTATATAGGTAGTCATCTGACTCGCTATCTTCTCCCCAGATTCCATCATCCAACCATTCCTCGTCAAAATCAAAATCTTCGTTTCCTTCGTCATCCGGCAAGAGCATATCATCACTGCCGTTTCCAGCAATCTGGAATGTTCCATAGAGTACCTGATGGAAATCTACAGATAGTGTTCCGTCTTGTCCTATGGTAACCCCTTGACTGACAGTCCAGTCTGTCAGAGAGGCAGGAAGTGTTGTGCCATCTACCAGCCACTGATAGCCATCCGTGGTCACCTGAAAAACAGCATGGCTGCCATGTTGCTGCAACAGCAGCAGCAAGTCCATTTTCACAATGGTATCTCGTTCACAAAGAAATAAATATGGTTGTGCCGCAGAGCCATCTCCCTGCACAGCATCCTCCAATGTGTATAGGACATTTTCCTCTAAAACAGGTTCTGTCGGTTCTATTGGTTCGGTTGACATAATGGGCGCAGTCGGTTCGACTGAATCTGTTTCATCAGTTTCCACCGGAATTTCTTCGCTGGTTGTTGTTTCTGATGTGGAGATAACGGTTGTAATAGGAGATTCTGCGGGTTGTGTTTCAAACTCTGCTTCTTCAGGGCGTTCTACCACTTCTATCTCTTCCGTATCTTCTATCCAATTATACTGACGGTCTTCTGCCGGATGTAGAGATTGCAAGCGTTCCAATTCTTTCTTGGCGGTTCTCAGGTCATCTTCTGCCGCATCGACAGCATTCTTTTTCTCCTGCAATGCAAGCTTTAAAGAAGTCGTATCATAAGCAATCAAGGGCGTTCCAACTTTTACGGTATCTCCTTTTTTCACCAACACCTTCTCTACAACCTGCTCTTTTTCCAACATGACATTTTGTTTGCTGCCAGTAATGACAGTACCATCAATGTTCATTTCATTTCCATATTCATATCCCATCATATTGACAACCGGAACAACACTCACAATTCGTTTTTCATTTTTCTGCTTTTTATAATATGCTGCTCCGCCAATACCACCACCGCTGACCAGCAGTACACTGACAAGGAAAATTGCAAGGACTTTTTTCTTTTTCATATGGATGTCTCCTCTCCCAGTCTGCCGTCCCGTATGGTGAGTATTCGTTCTGCATGAGCCGCAATCTCCGGTTCATGCGTAATCATGACAATGGTGACACCGGTTTGGTGCAAATCATGAAATAACTGCATCACTTGTTCTCCGGATGCTGTATCCAATGCACCGGTTGGTTCATCTGCCAGCAGGAGCTTTGGATGATTGATCATTGCCCGGGCAATGGCAACCCGCTGCTTTTGACCACCAGAAAGTTGCGTCGGGAAAAAGGAAATCCGGTCTTCCAAACCGACTTTTACCAACGCTTTTCGGGCACGCTCTTTTCTTGCTTTTGGCTTCACACCCGCATAGAGCAACGGCAGTGCGGCATTTTCCAGTGCAGACTGACGAGGCAGCAGATTGAAATTCTGAAAGACAAATCCAATTTTTTCATTGCGGATATTGGAGAGCTGATTTTCTGTACAGCGACTTACCTCTGTTCCGTCAAAGAAATAGCTGCCGCTGGTTGGGGTGTCCAGCAGTCCAATCAAATTCATCAAGGTAGATTTTCCGGAACCAGACGGTCCCATAATTGCTACAAACTCTCCATGTGTCACATGAAAGGTAATGTCATGTAGTACTGGCACTTCGCTCTTTCCCTGCCGATAAACTTTATTGATATGTTCCAGTTTCAGCATTGCTGTCACCGCCTTATTCTGACTCTGCTGCCGGTTCTGCTTCCGGCATTGGTTCTACTGCATTGTCTCTCGGCATGATTCCCATATCCACATCTCCTGCTTCCTCTTCCAAAAATTCTCCCTCTTCATCATACCACTGATCCTCATTTTCGATCTCTATTCCATTGCTTTCCTTGTTCACCAGATCATTGGCATTGGTAGTTGTTTTCATGCCTTCTCGATAATCCTCTGCCGGATAGGCAATCAAGTCGGTTTCAGAAAGACCACTTTTTAATTCCGTGATGCCATATTCGTCATCCGTTTCTCCGATTTCGACTTTTTTCTTTTCCAGCTGATTTTTCTCATTGGATATCCAGACATATGCCTGCTCTCCCTCCCAAACCAGATAGTCACTATAAATCCAGATGCCATCATGTCCGCTGTTCTGTCCGATGTCCGGTTCAATCAGTACATGTTGTCCAAGCAGCAGACCTTCTGCACTGTCCAGCTTAATATAAAACGCATACTTGGAAGCCATATTATCGGAACCACCATCAAAATACATCATATTATTGTCATTCTGTTCTGCTTCTGTTCCAATTTCTGTTACTTCCCCAGACCAGCACTGATTGGCATCTACTCTGGAACGAATAATCATCCGCTGCCCTGTCATGACTTGACCGAGCTGCTGTTCACTGAGTGTACCTTTAATGCGATAATTCCCACTTGCGGTAATCGTCATAATGACATCTGTCCCATCCGCCTGCATAGCCTCTGGTGTTTTGACTGTTTTAATGATACCATCCATTTCCGCAGTCACACTTGCATTGTCAATCGCATTTTGCTGTTTTTGTAGGGAAATATTTTTCACTTTGATATCATATTCTGCTTTATCAATGCTGGTTTGCAGCGTCTGAATTTGTGTGGTATAGGAAAGCTGCTGATCCGCATCTGCATTTGCTTTTTCTGACTCTAACTGTTGAATCTGCTCCTGATAAGAGGAAATCTCATTTTTCAGCTGTTCCACTTCAATTTGTCCCTGTTCCAAATCTAATTGCATGGATTCTACATCATACAAAAAAAGTGGTGTGCCTTTTTTGACAATGTCGCCCTCTTTAACATAAATTTCTGAAATGGTTTTCGTGGTATCTGCCTTAATCTCCTTGGTTTCCTGTGATTCTGTCACACCACCGAAACACATAGTTGTCAAATCTGGATTGGCAGCGTTTTGCTCTGCTACCGTGCTGACGTAGACTACAGTTTCTGTAGCAGAATTTGTTTCTTTATTCCGCCACCACCAAAAACCCCCGCCAGCTGCTGCGAGAACGACAACTGCTGTCACAACAGCAATGCCTGCTTTTTTCTTCTCCATGTTCCAATTCCTCTTTTCTATGATTATTTTATATAGGTGTTGCATCCAAACTGCTACGCCTACAGTATAACATAGCAACGCCTGCTTGTCAAGGAAATCTCACAGAGCTTTCTGAAATTTCCACTGTTATCTGTCCATTTTCCTGAAATATATCCTGCTTCTTACAGAGCATTAGAAATTCCCCTGCTTTTCTGTACTGCGTTTGTGAAATTCCGGTGAAATGGTTGCAATTTGCTAAGAAATATGATATGATGAAAGGCAAAAAAGTGATTACAATCTATTGATAGGGAGGTACTGATACGCATGATGAAACCTGTACCTTTCCTGCTGCATCCAGCAGGGAAAGATTATTTATGGGGCGGCAATCGGCTGCGAACTCTTTTCGGCAAACAGATTTCTTTGCAGCCGTTGGCAGAAACATGGGAATGCTCTACGCATCCAGATGGTTGCAGTACAGTCGCTTCTGGTATTTATACCGGGCAATTGCTTTCAGAAGTGCTGCGGCAGCATCCAGATTATCTCGGGAAATATGCCAATTCAGACGGAAATCTTCCTGTTTTAATCAAATTGATTGATGCTGAAAAAAATCTGTCTGTACAGGTTCATCCAGATGATGCCTATGCAAAACAATATGAAAATGGACAAAACGGAAAAACAGAAATGTGGTATGTACTGGAAGCCAAAACAGGTGCTTCTCTGATCTATGGTTTCTCAAAACCCATTCCTCCCGTGCAGCTGAATTCTTATTTGGAGAATGGCATAATAGAAGATTGTCTGCAAAAAATTCCAGTCCAAAAAGGTGATGTTTTTCTGATTCCTGCCGGTACCGTTCATGCCATTGGAGCAGGTATTGTGTTAGCAGAAATCCAACAATCTTCCAACCTTACTTATCGTTTATATGACTATCACCGAACCGATGCACAAGGAAACAAACGACCGCTACACATTGAAAAAGCAAAAGCTGTTATGCAGATTTCTACAGCTCCTCCCCCGCAGACCAAACAACCTGCCATACAAAAAAATGGATATCAACAGCAGTGCCTATGCAAATGCCCCTATTTCTGTACAACATTGCTCACCATACAAACAACTTGTGACCTGCATAATGTATATCCAGATCAAGACACCTTTCAAGTTCTGTTGTGCATTGACGGAAACGGTATATTACAAAGTGCAGAAAATACACTGCCATTTCAAAAGGGGGACTGTCTGTTTCTTCCAGCAAACTGTGCAGACAGCAGATTGAACGGCAATGCAACGCTGTTGCACATTGTTTGCTAAATCCGTATTTTCTCTTATATAGTCCAGAAAATAAAAAGCAGCTGTCTTCCAAACGGAAAACAGCTGCTTTTTTAAAGGAAAAAATGCTTTTATTCGCTTACAAAGTGCAGAGAAATCGGATAATAATCGCCCCACGATCTCGGCAAAAGAACCCCACCTTGCATTAACGCACTACCGGAATAACTGGTTCCGTCTTCCAGCCGATACTTACGAGTGGCATCCAAACCTCGCAGCGGTACACAATACCGCACCATATTGGCTTCTGTGCGAAAAATCATTCCCTGTACCAGTACTTCTTTCTGATCTTCTGAAACAAATGCCCAAATTGCATAATTGCTCTCCATCGGATTGCTCAGACGATAGTACTTTCCATTATGAATCAATGGCCCATATTGCTTGAATTGCTGAATTTGTTGCTGTACGGCTTCTTTCTCTGCATCCGAAAGCAAATTCAAATCCAGCTCATAGCCAAAACTGCCTGCCATTGCTGTCACAGCACGGCTTTCCATTGGTGTGATGCGACCTGTTTGATGATTTGGTACCACAGATACATGTGAGCCAACCGTTGAGGTCGGATAGAAGAACGAAGTCCCATACTGAATGATGGTTCTCTCATAGGCATCTGTATCATCGCTGCACCAGATCTGCGGACAATAGTACAGCATCCCTGCATCAAACCGACCACCACCGCCGCTGCATCCTTCAAATAATACATTCGGAAAAGCAGAAGTCAAACGTTCCAGTAATGCATAAACACCCAACACATATCGATGCGGCATCTCCCCTTGCCGTTCTGCAGGAAGCAAATCCGTATGCCAGTCACTGATGCTGCGGTTCATATCCCACTTGACATAGGAAATATCGGTACTGTTCAGAATGTTAGAGATTCTCTCATATAAGTATTCCTGTACGTCTGGATTGGTCATATCTAATAACAGTTGATACCGTCCACGCATCGGCTTTCTACCCGGAATTTTGATTGCCCAATTCGGATGGCTCCGATATAAGTCACTGTCTTCTGAAATCATTTCCGGTTCAAACCAGATACCAAACTTCATACCCAATGCCTTGATCTTGGAAACCAAGCTGTCCAGACCACCCTTTAATTTCTTTTCATTCACAAACCAGTCACCCAGTCCGGAATTGTCATCATCTCGCTTGCCGAACCAGCCGTCATCCAATACCAGCATATCTACACCAAGCCTTGCAGCTTCCTGTGCAATGTGCAGGATTTTTTCCTCGTTAAAATCAAAATAAGTTGCTTCCCAGTTGTTAATCAGAACCGGACGTTCTGCAAACTGATACTTGCCACGGCAAACATGTTCCCGAATTGTTTTATGGAATCGATGAGAAAGCGTTTCCATGCCGCTATCGCTATAGGAAAACAAGACTTCTGGTGTATCAAATGTTTCCTGCGGTTTCAGTTCCCAACGGAACAAGTCCGGATGCAGTCCCATCACCAGACGAGTCTGCCGCATCTGGTCGTATTCAATTTTTGTCTGAAAGCTGCCGCTATACAAGAATGCAGCTCCGATGCAGCTGCCATTTGTTTCTGTGCAATCCGGTGAGCAGAGCAGAACACTCGGATTCTGATGATGGCTGGATGTCCCTCTTGTACTGGAACTTTCCTGAATCCCGTTCAGCAGCGGCATCCGTTCCGGTATCCGTTCCATGGCATGCCTGCCGTAAAAATGCATCCACTCCCATTTGCCATACGGCAAATCCAAACAAAGACTGGCTGCCTTGGTCAATTGTACAGCTGTATCGCCCAGATTGGAAATGGAAACACAGCGTGTTAAAACATCCAGTTCCGGCAGTACACCATACCGCAGCGTTACCTGTACAGCAGTAGCCGTATCCTTGAGTACGATTTCCAGTGTTTCTGCCTCTTCTTCTGCTGCATAAACTGCTGGAAGTCCCTTAATGGCATATTTGCCTTTCTGGATGCTATAGGACTGATAACGTAAATCCAGTGCATTGCTGCCATCTGAATGGGTGACCGCCACTGCCGGAATTCGGTAATCGCCAACCCCTTCACAAGCATATTCCTGCGGCAATGTGTTCAGAGAATATGTTCTCTGATTTTCTGCTTCGTAAATATTTCCAGAAAATCCAACATCCGGATAATCCAGCAGATAAGACATATCGCCCTCTATAGTTGCCCCATACCAGAGGTGCTGCAATACGCCGTAGGCATCTGCCTTCATCTGATAAGTGGTATGATTAGTCTGAATGGTAAACAGGGTTTCCTTTCCCTCTGTTACTTGTATTGCCATAGTATACACTCCTTTGCTTTCATTCTATATACAATTCGCATCGTATGAAACAGTTTTTTGTTTGCATACGATGCGAATCGCTATGATACACGTTTATCGAATTTCAAATGCATAAGTAGAAAGATTGGCATCCAGTACAATTTTATGAGATTGATAGGTGCGAGTAATTTGTAGCCGATCCCCTTCAGCGGTCACTACAATTTCTCCATCCAGTGAAAATGCCGGATGTGTATTCCGCAGTTCCATCAATTCCTTTAGCTTCTGTACCACAGGACGCTTCTGTTCTTCTGCAACTTCCTCTGCACTATAATAATGCCGATTGATGTCCCGACCATTTTTGGTACGCTCCATCAAATCAATGTCATTGCTACCAGCAAGCATTCCCACATAATAAACCTGCGGAATGCCCGGTGCAAAGAACTGAATCGCTCTCGCCAGCAAGTAGGCATCGTCATGGTTGCCCAATGCAGAATAATAAGTAGTATTAACCTGATAGATATCCAGATTATTATATGCCTCAGAACTGTAGATTTTCTTGACATTTGCTCCCTGCTTGTACATCTGTTCCTTTACCTTGTCAATCTCTTCGTCTGGCAGCAAGTCCTTTACATCCACAATACCAATGCCATCATGGGTGTCCAGCGTTGTAAACTGATGCATCGGACAACGTTCCAGCCACTGCTTCAGGTAAACGCCGGTATGATTGTACAGGGCGTGCAGTGTCATAACCGGCAGAGCAAAATCATAAATCCAGAAGCCCTTATCGGCAATCTTCATCGGAATGGTATAATGCTCATGGATTTCCGGCAGAATTTCTGCTCCCTCTTCCTTGACAATGGTTTCAATCTCATAGAGCAATTCCCAAATGTCTGGCTCTACAAAAAAGCAACTGGTATTTTCTTTCTTCACGGCATAGGCAAATGCATCCAAACGAATGATAGAAGCACCATGCCGACACATATCCTGTAAGGTTTTTCGGATAAACT
This sequence comes from Oscillospiraceae bacterium, assembly GCA_016297675.1. GTDB lineage: Bacteria > Bacillota > Clostridia > Oscillospirales > Ruminococcaceae > Ruminococcus_C. Next base: position 17,768 of record JAEDGE010000004.1, on the reverse strand, counting down.
CTTTGGTCGTTTTTTTGGTAACATCCAAGTCAATCTGCTCTTCGCAGAAAGTACACCAGACTTTTTCTTTGCTGCCATCTGCAAATTCTGCTTCAATATAGGGAGCACGTGGCTTTCTCTTATAAATCATATCCACCTGTTCTGGTGTCGGTTCTCCGTTTTTCCAGAAATCCCGATAGCGGATGAAAAAATCTTTATAGGCAGACTGCTCTTTCTTTTGCAGAAAATCCTGAAAATAATCAGAATGAGCAGAAATATGATTGACCATGAAATCAAACATTAAATAATATTCTTTGCCCAGTGCTTCAATCTCTGCAAATGTACCAAACTCCGGATCCACTTTATCATAACACATCGGTGCAAAGCCCCGGTCAGCAGAAGATGGAAAGAACGGAAGAACATGCACACCGCCCACTGCTTTTTGATAGTACTGATTCAGCAATCTATGCAAGTCCTGTAAATTATTTCCCATACTGTCCGCATAGGTAATCAGCATAATTTCATTTTTTAATTTCATATTACGACCTTATCCCTTCACAGCACCATTTGCCACACCGTTCAAAATCTGCTTCTGACAAATGATATAGAAAATCAAAATCGGAATCAATGCCAACAAGTAAGACGCAAACGCCAGATTATAATTTGTACCAAACTGTGTCTGGAAGTTCAGCTGTGCCAACGGCAAAGTAGTACCCTCTGTGCCAGACATAATTACCAATGGTGTCATGACATCATTCCATGTGCCCAATGCAGTCAGAACTGCAACGGTTGCATGCATTGGCTTCATCATCGGGAAAATAACCGTCCAATAAGTCTTCCAAGTGGAAGCACCATCAATTTCTGCGGCTTCTTCCATTGCCATCGGAATATTCTTCAAATAACCACTGTACAACATAACATTGATAGGCATATAAAACACCAGATACAGCAGAATCACACCAACTCGATTATCTAACCCCAAAATTGCAGTTTCTTTTACCAATGGCATCATCAAAATTGCAAATGGTACAAACATACCACTGACAATATAGAAGTAAATGAAACGATAACCTTTCTTTCTTGCCATATTTCTGCCGATTACATAGCCAGCCAGAGAATGAATCAGCAGTGCCAATACAATTGTAGAAATGGTAATCAATAAGCTGTTTCCAAGCGTATGCCAGAAGTTGGTCACTTCCATGGCTTCTTTAAAATTATCCAGTTTCCAGCTACTCGGAAATGCCAGTGCACCAGCAACGTCATTGGTCATTTCACTGGGACTTTTAAATGCAATCATCACCGTCATATACAACGGGAAAAGAATGGTGAGACAGCCCAAGAATAACAAGACTGTAACAAGCACGTTCGAGCCGCCGATTTTTTTTGCCTTTCTCATAGCTGTTCCTCCTTCTTATTTGTCATCTTCAGTTGTACGACAGAGAATGCAACAATTACAATAAAGAATATGACAGCGTTTGCACACTGATAGCCGAACTGTCCGCCATCCATACCGTTTCTGTAAATCAAATAGGAAATAGATTCGGTACTCTGTGCCGGACCGCCCTTTGTCAAAGACATGATCTGATCGAATACCATCAGCATATTCTTCGTGCTCAGTACCAGATTAATGGAAACAAACGGCATTAGCATCGGCAGCGTCAGTTTCCAGAACTTCTGCCACGGATTCGCACCATCGATCTGACCAGCTTCATAAATATCCGTTGGAATGGTTTGCAGACCGGAAATGTAAATAATCGTATTCATTGCAACTGCCTGCCAAACACCAACAACCAGTACGCCGATCCATGCATATTTTTCACTTGCCAGAATACTGTTTTCCAAAAATCCAATGTGCATAGCTTTTGCAACAGCTGGAATGATATAGGTAAAAATAAAGCTGAAAATATAACCGATGATCAATCCGCCCAAAATATTTGGAACAAAGTACATACCTCGCAATAAACTCTTGCAGCGAATCTTGCTGTTCAACCCCATTGCCAACAGCAAACTCAATACATTGATCAAAATTGTACCTACAATTGCATATTTAAAGGTGAACAGATAGGAGTTCAGCACTCTGGAGTCAGAAAAGAGATCCACATAGTTCCGGAATCCAACGAAATCAAAATCGCCATAGCCTTTATAATTGGTAAAGCTATAGAATGCACCCGTAATCAACGGCAGTGTATTAAACAGAAAGAATAAAATCACAATGGGAATGATAATGGCAAGAAATGTTCTATCCTTGCTTGATGTGGCTTTTCTCGTTTTCATTTACTGTTCCCCCTTTTCTTCCTCATACTTCTTGACCTTTGCAATCAAATCGCGATTATAACGTACCCACTCTTTGTCAAACCGGTTCAGGAACGTATCGACTGCATCGGCATCATTATCCATCAGGAAAGTCTGAATCAGTGCATCCACACTCATTTCACTCGGATAGTGGTGGTCATGGAAGTCAGACATTCTATCTTCCTGAATATAACTCTGCATGCCATCCAGCATTGACGGCAATGTGAAATCGCCTTCCTTACATGGTACCGCATTCTGGTCATCCAAATAAATCTGAATGGTTTCATCTTCATATAAGAACCGAAGCACTTCATAGACTGCTTCCTTGTTCTTGGTCTCCTTCATGACGCAGAATTGCAGGTCCACGCCAGAATTCAGAACATTGTCTTCTTCGTTTTCATTTGCAGGGAATGTAAAGGAATCAATATTGATATCTGGATTGACAGATTGAATCTGCGGAACCGCATAGCTGCCGATGACATACATTGCAGATTCTCCTCTTGCAAATGCGGTACAAGCATCGTTATAGCTATACGCATACGGATTGGGTTCGCAGTAATCCAGCAGTGTTTTCATCTTTTCGGCAACTTCCCTGTAAGCAACAGAAAATGTGGTATTGCCGGCATTTACTTCGCTGCAAGTATCAGGGGCTGCCAGACCAACAGCAAGTGCATTCCACGGTGCCAGACAGGTCCATGTGTCTTTAAAGCCAAAATATAATGGCTGTACACCCGCAGACTGTATTTCATCGCACAAACTGGTGAATTCGCTCCATGTTTCCGGAATGGTCCAACCATGTTCCTGGAAAATATCCTTGTTATAAAGGATACCAGCACAGTTTGCCACATACGGCAATGCATAAACGCCGTCCTTTGGAATCAGTTCCAGTTCCTCCTCCATATCCAGATAAGCCGACTTTACATCTGCAATACCTTCAAAGTCTGAGATATCCATAAACAAGTTGGCATCCAGAAAATTGGAGTAGTTCATATCACCGCCAATGCCGATAATATCTGGATAGTCTTCCCGAATCAAACGAGTCTTCAGAACCGTTACGGCTTCATTCGGTGACTGAATGGTGAGATGGATGTCATCATGTGTTGCATTGAAGCGTTCCTCTATTGCTTCAAATGCAGCAACTGCCTCCGGCTTATACTGCAACAGCTCCACCTCAATTTTTCCATCGCTGGTCTTGCCAGAATCGCATCCCTGCAACAATAGCGTGGAAAGAGAAACGCCTGCCAGAATCAAACTACAGATTGCATTTCTTTTTTTCATGGTATTCCTTCCTCCTTTTGCATTTTGTAACGTTACTGCAATTTTGTGACTTTATTATAACATACCTATTTGCGTGCTGTAAATAGCATAAAACGACAGAATTTATACCATTATGCGATTTTTATTTAAATATTGTAAGTTCATCTTGCATTTTGGTATATTGTGTGTTATAATAGAAATATACAACTTTTTGGCTCTGTTTTTGTGAAAGGAGAACAAAAATGAAAGACCTTATTTTCTCTGTCTTCCCAAATGAAAATTTTGTGGATTTAGGTTTGTTCCAGTTTGGATGGGAGCAATGCAAGCCTTCTCATTCCTTTGGACCGGCAGCTCGTAATCATTATTTATTTCATTATGTGATTTCTGGTACCGGCACGCTTATGGCAACAGATAAAAATGGAGATACAAAAACTTTTTCTATTAAGAGTATGCAGGGATTTATGATTTTCCCAAACCAGATTACAACGTATATCGCGGATGAAAGTCTGCCATGGGAATATGTCTGGATTGAATTTGACGGATTGCGTGTAAAATCCATTTTAGAGGCGGCTGGCATTACCATTAAAAATCCCATTTATCATGCAAAATCAAAAAGCCTACGGGAAGATATGATGAATGAAATGATGTATATCATCAAAAATAGTAATTCTTCTCCCATTCATCTGATTGGGCATCTCTATCTGTTTCTGGATTATCTCGCCCGTTCTACTGCAAATATGGCATTTTCCAACAGTGGCAGCAGTTTGCGAGATTTCTATATCCATGAAGCACTGATTTTTATTGAACACAACTTTCAGAATGATATTTCTGTAGAGGATATTGCAGATGTCTGCGGACTAAATCGTACCTATTTCGGTAAGATCTTCAAGCGTGCAATTGGAAAATCGCCGCAGGAATTTTTGTTAAACTATCGTATGCTGAAAGCCGCAGAGCTTTTAAAACTCACCAGACTTTCCATCAGTGATATTAGTAACGCAGTCGGCTATGCCAATCCGCTGCATTTTTCCAGAGCGTTTAAAAATATTTACGGCATTCCGCCAAGGGTATGGAGAAATCAAAATCAAATGTTGGTATCGGAACAACCTGATTATCCCCCAACAACCCAAATACAGCAACAGGAATAATTCATTTATTATATTATAAAAATAATATTTATTCCTATTATATCGTTTGCAAAAAAATCTCCCGTTTATTCCAATCGAAATAAACGGGAGATTTTATGTGTATGATACTCTCTTTTATGTTGTTTCTGTCTTTGCATCAAGACGGTCTAATACCACTTGATAACCACCCGTGCTGTCCCGCAAGGTACGGTTGACACGGCTGATGGTTGCAGTACTGGCACCTGTTTCCTGCACGATCTCATGAAATACATGCTGTTGCCGCAGCAGTTTTGCAACGTGTAGCCGCTGCGACAGGGCACGCAGTTCCTGATAAGTACAGACATCCTTTAAAAATGAAATGCACTCCGCTTCCGTTTGCAGAAGCAAAAATGCTTTCGCCAGTGCCTGCAAATCCTCTTCCTGTTGTGCATCCTTCATACAAGTCCATGTCCTTTCTGTTTATCCGCAGCAATTACTCACAATCGTTCCGCACCAGATCTTCCAGCGTTTCCCGTTTTACAACAATCCGAGAAGTGCCATCCTTGACAAATACAACTGCTGGTTTTTGCAAACGATTATAATTGGATGCCATAGAGTAGTTATAAGCCCCCGTTGCACAAACGGCAATGATATCGCCCGGTTCACAAGCTTGCAATGGCATTTCTTCTCCAATCAAATCCCCACTTTCGCAGCACTTGCCGGCAATCGTTACTTTGGTATCTTTTGGCTGGTCTGCTTTGTTTGCAACCAATGCATCATAGGCAGACTGATACAGAATATAACGAGGATTGTCACACATGCCACCATCAATGGAAACATAGGTACGAATATTCGGAATGACTTTTTTGCCGCCGACCGTATACAGGGTAATACCAGCCGGTGCAACAATAGAACGTCCTGGCTCAATCAGAATAAAGGGCTGCGGAATTTGATATTCTTCACTGCAGCGGTGAATTACCTTAGAAACGGCTTCCATATACTGTTCATATGGAATCGGGTCATCTTGCTCAGTATAGCAAATGCCAAAACCACCGCCCAGATTCAATTCTTCTATGGTTACATGCAGTTCTTTTTGAATCGTGGCAATAAACTGCATCATCACTTCTGCTGCCGCCTCAAATCCATTGGTATCCAGAATCTGAGAGCCAATATGACAATGCAGCCCACACAGGTGCAGATTCTTGCACTGTAATGCTTCCTTGACCGCTTCCATGGCTTCCCCAGTTTCCAGTGCAAAGCCAAACTTGCTGTCAATCTGTCCAGTGCGAATAAAATTATGGGTGTGTGCGTCTACGCCCGGTTTAATCCGGAACATAATCCGTGCCGTCTTTCCCTGCTCCTGACACATCTGCTCCAGCTGATGCAACTCATAAATATTATCGACAATGATACGACCTACCTGATAATCCAGTGCCATTTGCAGTTCTTCTGTTGTTTTATTATTGCCATGAAAACAAATTTTACTGCTGTCAAATCCAGTTTGCATTGCAGTGTACAATTCGCCGCCGGAAACTACATCAATTCCCATTCCTTCCTGCTGCATAACCCGGTAAATTGCCTTACAGGAAAACGCCTTGCTGGCATAACAAACTAGCCCTTTTCCCTGATAAAAGCGATCGATGCTCTGTTGAAATGCACGGCAATGCTTGCGAATCAAATCCTCATCCATCACATACAGCGGTGTACCGTATTGCTTCGCAAGAGATACCGTATCCACACCGCCAATGGTCAAATGTCCCTGCTCGTTTACCTGCAAATCCTCTGATACAAACATATTTTTACTTCCTTTCCTGCAAATTTTGCAGTTTCTATGTACGCACATCTACTGTTTTTGTATCTGCAATGTGCATCCGTCACAATCCATGGGCTGTTACTCCATTTTTTCTGCCTCTGCCAGTTCTGTAATCACTTCTCGTACCGTCTCTACGCCTTCTCTTGTCATCGCAGAAAATGGAATAACATGAATCTCGTCAAAATAGGGAATTTCTTCTGCAAAAGCTTCCATTCTGGCTTTTCGCTGGGATTGGTTTAATTTATCTGCTTTTGTCAAAACAATTACAAATGGCATTTCCTGTGCAACCAGATAATCAATCATCTGCAAATCATCTTTCGACGGAGCATGCCGCATATCCAGCAGCAGAAAAATCAACCGAATGTCCCGATCTGATTCCAGATAGCCGTCTATCAGTTCTGCCCATCGGCGTTTTTCCGTCTTTGCCACTTTTGCATACCCGTATCCGGGCAAGTCTACAAATGTTATAGGAGCAATCCGGTAAAAATTGATGGTGGCGGTTTTCCCCGGAACGGCACTGACTCTCGCCAGTGCCTTACGGTTAAAAATTTTATTCAACAATGTGGATTTTCCAACATTGGAACGCCCTGCAAACGCAATCTCCATGCCAGTACAGGGCGGCAGCTGCGAAAAAGTACCATAGGATGCCTGAAACGTTGCCTGTTGAAAATTCATGAATCCTCCGTTTCTTTCCGTCAAACCGGAATCAATGTTTTCGATTCCGGTGAAATGCTGTCTGTCGTACCATGCAGAAACGGTGGCTGTTCCACCTGTATTTCCGGTTGTTCTTCCGTTCCTAACGGTATTGGTTCCGGTACAGAAACCAATGCGGTTTTCAATACTGTTTCCAGTGTTTCTGCTGTCACAAACTGAATGCCGTTTCTCACTGTTTCGTCTACATCCTCCAAATCCGGTTCGTTTCGTTTTGGAATGATGACGGTTTTTAACCCAGCTTTATAGGCTGCCATTGCCTTCTCTGGTAAACCGCCGATTGGCAGTACCTTACCGTGTAGTGTGATTTCTCCAGTCATCGCAACATCATGCCGAACAGGAATGCCGGACAGGGCGGAAACAATTGCTGTCACCATTGTAACGCCGGCAGACGGTCCATCCTTAGGAACGGCACCCTCCGGTGCATGGATATGCAGATCATTTTTCAGATAGAAATCCTCTGGAATCCGATACTGCTTTGCAATGCTCCGCACATAGCTGACAGCAATTCTTGCACTTTCTTTCATGACATCTCCGAGAGAACCCGTCAGTTCGATCATTCCTTTTCCATCCAATACCAGTGTTTCCAATGGCATCAGAACCCCGCCGACAGAAGTCCATGCCAGACCATTTACCACGCCAACCGTATCCTGCTGGCTTTGCTCATCTGGCAGATATTTTTTATGTCCCAGATAAGTAACAAGGTTGTCCGCTGTCACAGTCACACGCTTGCAGTTTCCAGCCACAATTTCTTTGACTGCTTTTCGGCAGAGTGCAGCAATCATCCGCTCCAGCTCTCGCACACCGGCTTCTCTGGTATAGTCATCAATCAATGCGTACAGAACGGCATCCTGTATCTTGAACTGCGTTCCCTTCAAGCCATGTTTTTTCATCTGCTTGCTGAGCAGGTGGCACTTGGCAATCTGGAATTTTTCTTCCCGATTATAGCTTCCCAGTTCAATGACTTCCATCCGATCCAATAATGGAGTTGGAATCGTATCCAATGTGTTCGCTGTGGCGATGAACAAAGTTTTGCTGAGGTCAAACGGCACTTCAATATAGTGATCCCGAAAAGCTTTATTTTGTTCGCTGTCCAATACTTCCAGCATAGCAGCTGACGGATCGCCCCGGAAATCATTGCTCATCTTATCAATTTCGTCCAGTAAAATCAATGGATTTTTGGACTTTGCTCTTGTCATCGCATCCATAATCCGTCCAGGCATCGCACCAACATAAGTCTTTCGATGACCACGAATGTCGGATTCATCTCTCACACCACCCAGCGAAACACGTTCGTAGTTTCTGCCGAGTGCCTTGGCAATCGACTTTCCAATAGAAGTCTTCCCGACACCGGGCGGTCCAACAAGACAGAGAATCTGCCCAGTGACATCCGGCAGCATTGCATGAATGGCAATGCTCTCCAGCACCCGTTCCTTTACTTTTTTCATGCCATAATGGTCTTTATCCAATACCGCTCTTGCTTTCTCCAGATTGATTTTTGCCTTTGTCTCCGTGTTCCACGGCAAATCCAAAACGGTATCCAGATAATTGCGAATGACAAAGGATTCCTGTGTTGCCGGCGGCAGCTTACCAAGCCGTTCTGCTTCCTTTATCAGTTTCTCTTCAGTAGATGCTTCCAGTTTCAGATCTTTAATTTTTGTGATATATTCTAGTGCGTCTTCCTGCTCATCCTCTGCTTCTCCAAGCTGTTCCTCAATGATATGCATTTGTTCTCGCAGATAAAATTCTCTCTGGGAACGATCCATACTTTCCTTTGTTTTTTCCTGTATTTCCCGCTCCAGATTTAAAATTTCAATCTCTCTCTGCAACATCGCATAAAGCATTCCCAGACGCTTGAGAATATGATTCTCCTCCAATAGTTCCTGCTTCTGCCGATAGTCCAGATTGATATTAAAGATGATATTGTTAAACAATTCATATGGATCATACTGGCAGAGCACAGAAACGACCAGTTCCTTCGGCATTCTCGGGAAAAAGTCGCAGTACTGGTCAAATAGTTCTCGAAGAGAACGCATCATAGCTGCCAGTTCCGCATCATCAATTTTGGCACGACTTTTGTATGGGACTGGTTTGACTTCCGCTGTCAAGAATGTATCTTGTTTTTGTACCGCACAGAGACGTGCTTTTTTGACACCTTCCACCAGCACCCGCATCACGCCATCTGGTGTTTTTAATACCTGGCGTACTTCTGCAATAACACCAAATTCATACAAATCTTTTTCATTCGGTTCTTCTGTAAAGATCTCCCGCTGTGCAACCAGAAACAACTGATGATCTGCGGCATAAGCTGCATTGACTGCGTGAATAGAGGCTTCTCTTGCTACATCGAAGTGCATTACCATTTTGGGAAATATCACAACTCCACGCATTGCAACCATTGGCATCCGATTCGGTGCGATTTCTGTTTGATTCATAGGTACGTCAGTCCCCTTTCTCTTTGTTGTATCCGTTTCTCTGCTGTAAACGTAATTCCTATCGTTTACAGCAGAGCTTAGTATCCATCATGATGGATGAACCAATTCCAGCAAAATGCTGACAGCATTCCGCTTCGATTCCCTTGGTATCTCATATTATACTATATTTCTGCTCTGTTTGCAAGTGGTAAGTCTTGAAAATTTAACAGGAATTTCGGAAGGTTTCCGCAAACAGAAAAATGGAGACAAAAAGCGTACCATTCCCTTCTGCATTATGAGAGATGCTCCAGCAGCACCCGATGCAGCAGTAAAAGCTGCTCCATTGTCAGTGACTCTATACGAACAGTCTCCGGCAGATGACAATCCTGTAATGCCTGTAAAATAGCTGTTTTTTCATATCCCATCGTGGAAGACAGTGCATTGACCAGCGTTTTTCGCCGCTGAGAAAACCCACTGCGTACCATACGAAAGAAATGCTTTTCATCAACAACTTGTTCTGCATAAGATGTGCCAAGCTGAATTTGAATGACCGCAGAATCTACATTCGGCGGCGGTAAAAAGTTGCCCCTTGAAACAGAAAATAACTGCTTTACAGTGCCATAATACTGTACTGCAACCGTAATCGCACCAGCTTCCCGTGTGCCGACCGGTGCAGTCAATTTTTCTGCCACTTCTTTTTGCACCATGACTGTGATGGTTTCCAGTTTTGCATGGCTCTCCAGCAAGTGCATGAGAATCGGTGCTGTGATATAATATGGAAGATTTGCACAGACAGAAACCGGTAAATCTCCAAATTCCTCTTTTAACAGTGTAGGAATATCACATTTTAAAATATCCTGATGAATGATATGCAAATTGGAATATTGTCCTACCGTTTCCTCTAAAATCGGAAATAACCGCTGATCGACTTCTACCGCAGTGACCTTCTCGGCACGCTTTGCCAGTTCTTTGGTCAAGGTTCCGATTCCCGTTCCAATCTCTAAAATGCCGTGTCCGGCAGCTGCATTTCCCATCTCTGCAATCCGTGGGCATACCTCCGGATTGATGAGAAAATTCTGCCCCAATTTCTTGGAAAAATGAAATCCGTGCCGCTCCAAAAGAGAACGTACATAGCGGATATTTGTCAAAGATGTTTCCATCGCTGCCTCCTCTCAAAGTAAAACTACATTTCCGGTATAAGTGGAGAATAAACAGCACTGCCGTACTGTCTTTCCTGTAATGCCTTCCAACGCCAGCTGATATAAATGCAGCTGCATCCGGTAACGATCTGCCAAAAGCTGCATATCCTTAGTGGCGTCTGTTTTATAATCTATCAACACAAAACCATTCTGTTCCCAGAAGGCAAGGTCAATGATTCCCTTTACCATGCTGTCCGGATTGTACTGCTGTTTTAAGCATTCCCATTCTTCGCCCTGCATCCGCTGCTGTAATAAGTCAAACTGCACCAAAAATTTTTTCTCCCGTAATACCATCGGAGAACGCCGGATTCTCTGATACAATTCACTCTGGAAAAAGCGTTGCAAGTCTGATAAACGGATACTGTCTGCCTGCTGCTTTGTCAAATAACCATTTTGAATCAAGGTTTGCAGTGCTGTTTCTGGACTTTTTTCCGCCTCTGCAAAAGAAACATACTGCAAAAAGGCATGCGTTGCCGTACCGCGTTCCGAAGCAGTCAGTTGCCCTCGCTGTAAAAAACGAGGTCTGTTCCAGCTCATTTCTGCGTCCGGCTCGGTTTGCCCACTATTGTGTGATAAGTTTGAAACACTCATCAGAGACAGTTGTTTGGAAGCGGTTGTATCATAATGGAACTGTAAGCCTGTTTCGATTTCTGCCTGCAACGCAGCATCCGGTTGTGGCAGGGCTGACATTTGCAGCGGCAGTGTCTCTTCTAAATTTTTCTCTGTCACATATGTGTACTGAATGTGCAAATCTGCAAAGTCAGGTGCATCTTTCTTTAATTGATACATACATTGCTGCTCCGGAAATTCCTGTATAAATGCTGCATCCTGTCTGCGGAAAAGCCCATACCAAATCCACTGTGCCATACTTCCTACAGACTGAACCATATGACTGCAAACAGCTGGATTGGAAAAGTCCCTATGGTGCAGCTGTTCCAGCCAGCTTTGAGACGATTTTGAAACCGTTAACGGCAAAAATAATTTTTGCTTTGCTCTGGTCATGGCAACATACAGCAACCGCATTTCCTCCTGCACCAGTTGTTTCTGTTTTTCCTGTAACAGTACCAGATACGGCAGCGTACTGTACTTTTCATAATTCTCTGCATCGTACAAATATAAACCCATTCTGCCAGAATCCGAAACATGCAGTTTTTTTCGGCTGTCCTGCGTCGAAAATTTTGTTTCCAACTCCGCCAGAAAGACAAACGGAAATTCCAATCCCTTGGAACGGTGCATGGTCTTAATAAAAACTGCACGGTCTGCACCATTGGAAGGGTTCGCCTGTTCTAAATCCCGCTCGTTTTCCAACAGAGAATCGATATACCGCAAAAATCCCGTGACTCCGCCAGTAAAGGATGCCTGACCCTGTGCCTCATACTGCCGTGCATATTGAATCAGCAAATTTAAATTCGCACGCTTTTTTTCGCCGTCCTGATAGAGCTGCATCACAGAGAGAAAATCGGTCGTGTCATAGATTTCACGAATCAGGTCTTCCAGTGATAAGACGGTACTGTCTTTCCGAAGTGCCTGTACGGTATTCCAAAAGGAATGGCACTTTTCCTGAAAAGATTCCGGCAACTGTCTGGCTGCCTCCAAAAGTTCTGGTGTTGCCGGACTGCCAGCGGCATTTGCAACAGCAGATAACACCAGATAAAGCGGCTGATGCCGGTCTAATAACCGCAGCGTTGCTATTTCATCCATGGAAAACTGAAACATCGGTGAAACCATAACAGCCGTCAGTGGCACTTCTAAAAGTGGATTGTCCAAAATTCGCAGCATATTAAGCAAAATCGTAATTTCTCTTGCCCGCAGATAACCCTGCTCTTCCACTTTTTTTACTGGTATCTGCAACGCTTCCAGTGCTTTTGCATACTTCTGGCACGGCTTTCCCTTTCGCAGCAGAATGCAAAAATCTCCTGCATGGCATGGACGAGTGCTACCATCTCGTTCTGCCACCGGATAACCGCTTTGCAGCATCTCCTGTATGGTATGTGCAATCCACGCTGCCTGCATATCGACTGTATCAGACTCTTGTAAAAAAGCGATTTGTGTGCCCTGTTGTCCCGCCGGAAGATGATCATAACTCGTAGAGCCCGCATAGAGCCACTCCGATTTGTCATACACAATCTCGCTGCTGCCCTCCCCCATGATCTCTGAAAAAATCAGATTGACAAATTGCAATACCTGTTCTGAACTGCGGAAATTTTGATTGAGCTTGATACATTGCATCATTGGTGCAGCAGAATGCTGTTTTTCCAGCTCTGCTTCCCGTACACATTGAATAAAATTCTTTGGATTTGCCAACCGAAATTGATAGATAGACTGCTTGACATCACCAACTAAAAAGACATTATCGCCATAGAGCAGTGTGCCGTGTTCATCCTTGCGGCAGGCATGGGACAGCAACTTAAAAATCATGTCCTGCTTGTTATTGGCATCCTGATATTCATCAATCATAATAATTTGATAGTATTCCGACAGTGTGCGGGCAAGCGGACTCTGTGACAGTGTCCCATCTTGCTCCTCTGCTAACAGCTGCAATACCAATCGTTCCCCGTCCTCAAAACTCAGGGCATTGCACTCCGTTTTTTTCTCCCACAATATCTGCTCTACTTCTTCCGTCAGAGCAAATAAAAGCGGCAGCAATTCCTGATGTGCCTGTAAATCCACAGCACAATAGGGCAGTGTCTTTTTGATTTTCTGAAAGAGAGTATCCATCTCTTCTTTATATGCTTTTCGCTGCTCTTTCACCTGTTCAAACTGTTCCACACTGGAAACTGTTTTCTTTTTTGAGGGATACCGCTTCCCCTTTCGCAAATCCTCATGATTTTGAATGATTTTCAATATCTGTTCTACGGAAACTGTTTCTTTCTGCAAAGCATGCAACAAGGCATGCATGGTGTCAAAATCTACACCAATCCAATCTGCTACGTTGTTTTCGCCGTCATAAAGCGTCTCTGCCAGCTGATACGCCTGTTCTACTGCATCGGCAATGCGAGCTGCATCCTCTTGCAGCAAGGAGAGAAAATCACGGTAATAGCTGCTTTCCTGATAAGGCTTTGCAACACTTTGTAAAACCTGTTGTTTCCACTGTGCCGGAAAAGGAATCGAACCCAAAAATGTTTTTAATTCCATTAGAATTTCTTCCAGTGCCTTATCTGTTCCACTGCAAAAAGCATTCCAAAGCTGCTGCATTGCCTCTGGTCGTTCTGCATACCAACGGTTCAACACCTCATCCATTGTCTCCCGACAGAGAATTTCCTGTTCTGTTTCATCCATGACCCGAAAACTGGAAGTGATCTCACGATCTCCGGCATATTCCCGAATCAAATCAAAACAAAATGCATTGATGGTGCTGATTTTCGCTGCCGGCAAAATCAACTGCTGCTGCCGCAGCCAGCGATTTTCCGGTTCCGATGCAATTCGCTTTTCCAACGCTGCCTGTAACCGTTGCTTCATCTCTGCAGCGGCATCGTTTGTAAACGTAACTACAATCATGCGATCTGCATAAATACGCTGCTCCGGATCCGAGAGCAGCTGAATCAGACGTTCTACCAGAACAGATGTCTTTCCGCTGCCGGCAGCAGCAGAAACAATCAAACTACTATTTCGATGAGAAATCGCCTGCTGTTGTTCCGTTGTCCATGCCATGTTCCATCTCCTCCTCTTCCAGTTCTTGCAGTTTTTTCAGCATTTGTTCCTTTCTTTCCCCTGCCTGTCCCTCCATCATGCGGCAAGGCTGTTGCTGTAAATTACCGCAGATATCTTGATACATACAGTATTGGCAAGTATTCTTTTTTGGCAAAATCAAGGGATTGGCTGCAATGTCCCCCTGATAAATCCGTTGGGCTGTTTGTTTCAGCGTTTCCATCACATAGCGGTACAAAGCACGAAATGCAGATTCTGATAAATACGTGCCTGCCTTTGCATCCAGTTCCCATGCACCGCTCTCTCCTGCCTTCAGTTTTGCTGGAATATAAATGCCCTTTCCATCTGGCTCCATACTACGGATAATCTCCGGATTCTGCACCAGTAATCCATTCATTTTATAAGCAGCTTGCTCCTGTTCCGCCTTGCTTTTTTTCTCCCCACGTTCCTGCTTCTCCTTCACACCACCTGCCGGCATATATAAAATACCGCCAATCTGTGCATTTTGCAGCGGTGTTTGATTGTACACAATGGAGAACAGATAAATCAGCATTTGCATATCCAGACCATACAACAAATTGCCGAGGGAAAATTCTTTTGTTCCGCTCTTGTAGTCAATCACACGGACGCAGGTTCTTCCGTTTATCTGACAGGTGTCTACACGGTCTACGATTCCTTCAATTTGTAAGCTGTGTCCATCTTCGGTGCGTGCTTTCAATGGTGGAAATGCCGCATTGTCACGACGAATCAATAATTCCAAATATTCTGGATAAAACATTGTCTGCCGCAATTCTGCCTGTATATGCAGCAATGTAATAAGCAACTGCTTTTGTACATAGGCATAGGTTGCATAACTTCTTGGCTCTTTGGAAAAGTCACCGCCCAGCATTTCTCTCCAAAATTGATTCGTCAGTTCTTCCAGCAGCTGCATCAATTCTGTTTCTGTGAGTGCAAGAAACGCCTCTCGTTTATATCTTCGCAATACCTGTTCCAGACAAAAATGTATCAGTGTCCCTTGACTGGCAGGGTCTAAGCGAATTTTTTGTCTTTGATATAAACGCAGTGCACTTTCACAAAAAAACTGAAATGGACAGAGCAAATAATGTTCCAGTTTGGAAGCAGTCATCGTAATCTGTTTTCCCATTAACCGTTCCATAATCTGCGGATCTGTAATCTCAAATGATAAATTTTGATGTACATTCTGCAAATAAGCAATTTTTTGCCGGTAAACCGGATACTGTTGCAGAATATACTGTACAGTGGAAATTTCTGCCGTTCGGTCAGAAAAATTTCGTACATAGTGATAATAAGCAGATTGCAGTGTGGTTGCATAGTAGCGAAGCGGTATCTGCTGTTCCGTTTGCAGCAATGTACTGCTGTTTGGAAACATCTCCTGTATCTGTGCAATCACAAAAGAGGGGTAACTTTTCTGATTTCCAGTATCCACCAATGGATAGGTAAGATACAGTTCCTGTGAAGCAGCAGAAAGTGTTTTATAAACGGCAAGCCGTTCATCTGCCAGAATTTTTTGCAGTGCTTTTCGGATCACAATCTCTTTTTCTTCCATTAAGCGATATTCCCGTTCCGAAAATAAATCTGCTGACAATCCCGTAGAAGGAAATACGCCCTCACTACAATGAATCACAAATACAATCTTTGGGTCACGCAGACGAGAACGCCCTGTTTGCCCAATGAAAACGGCATCCAATGTACGGGGCGGTGTCGCATACGTAACGGTTCGGAATAGATAGGATAAGGAAAAACAAAAATCAGATAACGATAACGGTACCGTTTCATATAGCTGGTACAGACAGTCCAGAATCGAAATAAATTGTTCCCAGATATATTTTGCATCCTGTTGCATGGAGATGGTTTTGTTGACATCTTCTGTTTCGCAGAAAGCAGAAAGTTGTGTTAAAACGCCTGCCTGCTGGATATGCTGGTATAATGCATGGCAGTAATCTGCTCCCGTTTTGCACGCTGCAAATGTCTGCCGAAGAGCAAGCAAAGGTGTAATCAACTGCTCTCTGGTTTTTTCTGCTTGCATGGTCTCCTGCTGCATGGATTCTTTTTCCGGAAGAGGAAATGGAGATTCCCATGTTTTTCCCTTCACATTCCACTGATAGCAGTAATTTTCCAACTGTGACAGTGCAAGCCAGTCACAACCAGCAAAACCTGTTTTCGCATATCGTAAAAGATATTCTGTCCGCAGACTTTTTTGCTGCACCAGTTCCAGCATTGTTAACAAATAAACTGAAAATGGATGATGCAAAATCGAAACAGCAGCATCCAGATAAAATGGCAGATCATACCGTGCAAAAGCATGGCTCACAATGGGTGTATAGGCTGACAGGTCATTGGTCAAAATGGCAATATCTCGACAATGCAAATCCGGATGTTGTATCAGCAACTGACGAATCGTTGCACAGACATATTCCAACTCCGATACTGCATCTCTTGCTTCAAATAAATGAATATGCGATGCTGGTTCTGCTGGCTTTTGTGTACCAGATGGACGAAAAATGGTCTGACTCAGATGGGCAAGGTCTGCACTGGCAAACCGCTTTGCTTCCCGACAAACTTGCACATCACAGGCAATATGATACTGCTTTGCCAGCTGCTGCATCCGATTTCGGGTATCCTGCAGCGTTGCAAACAACGAATCATCTGGCTGCACAGCTTCTTCGATTCGCAATGTCAAATAAATATCTGCAGCAGTGGAAACCATTACTTGTAGCATTGCATATTCATCTTCTGTAAAGCTCTCAAATTCATCAATAAAAATCGTTTTTCCTAAAAAGAAATCATGCAGATTGGAAATGGCAGCTGCCTCTGTAATATCAGTCAAGGCATCCTCTAATCCATTCGTTTGCAATAGAGTTTCATATTGTTGATAAATATAAGAAAGATCCTGTAGCTTATCGTGCAGTCTTCCGTTACAGTGTAATGCCGTTTCGTAGAGTGCTGCTGCGGTTGTACCGTTCCGTCGCAGAACAGATAAAATTTGTTCTACACTTTCCATAAAATCCGGTTTCAGACATTGCCGGTCAAAAAAATGCAGCACTTGCTTTTCCCGAACCATTTGCACTGCTTGCAGCAGCAATGCTTTTCTGGTAGTGGCATCTGCATATTGTGCTGTATATTTTCCATATTTTTGAAAAAGCATGCGGCTGATAGAAGTAAAGCTATGCGTTTCCAGTTGGTTAAATGCTTTTGCACCAATAAAATGATAGAGTTTTTTGTCAAACTCATAGGAAAACTGCTCTGGAACAAGAATCAGACAGTCCGGTTCTCTCGGCAGCAGCTGCTTGATTTTTTTTAACAGCAATGTGGACTTTCCCGTTCCTGCACC
>JAEDGE010000109.1 GCA_016297675.1 Oscillospiraceae bacterium | reverse complement strand
ATTTGCAGTCTAACTACACTAAATTTCTGCATTTCGTACCGTTTTGTTTTTTTAGATGGCGGACAGCGGTATCTTGTTTCTCATCCATTGACCGATTCCAACTCGTTTGCTTTGCAGGGGGCAGCTTGCCCCCCTTTTTTAGAGGATGCCCTCCCCCTTTGTCGGCTACGCCGACATTCTTGCCCGACCCTTTTGTCAGCTTCACTGACATTTTCCCACGCAGTGGGAAATCACCCACACTGTGGGGAATCATCCTCGCCGAGCTGAGCCAGCTCGACCGCAGTCGCCTGCGGCGTGCAGCTAGTTTCCCGCCCTTGAGGGCATCTAAATGCTCCACCTATTTCATAAGGGAACGGTGGGTGGGCTGTCAGCGGCGACTCGCCGCCTTATGAACCATGGATGACTGCACTGATGGAAGCAATCGGAAAAGAATGTGACTGGACAGACCCGTCCTACCTCACACCACTGCTGCAATGGATTGCAGCAAAAGAACAAAATTAACATCCTCTATTTTATGAAAGAAGGTAATCTTTATGTCCATTCCCCAAGATCCCTATATCCTGCTTAGCTATCTGAATACCCAATTGAGAGACAAATACGCCTCTCTTGCAGCCCTCTGCGAGGACTTAGACGAAAGTCAAACTGCACTGGAAGAAAAAATGAAAACCGTGCAATATCACTACGACTCCGCCCGCAATCAGTTTATTCACGACTGATACTCATTGCACCGCTGCCTTAATTTTCAGCAAAGCCCCTTTCTCCAGACGGGAAACCTGTGCCTGTGAAATACCGATTTCTCCAGCGACTTCAATCTGGGTCTTACCACGGAAAAACCGCAAGTAGAGAATATTCTTCTCTCGCTGCCCTAAATTCTGCATTGCCTCCCGAATCGAAAGCTCCCCCAGCCAATTTTCCATACTGTCACGGTCACTGATCTGATCCATGACATAGAGGGTGTCACCCGAATCGGAATAAACCGGCTCATACAACGAAACCGGATCGGTAATGCTCTCCAGTGCAATCACCACATCTTCTCGTTTGGAACCGATTTCCGCTGCAATCTGTTCAATGGTCGGCTCTCTCTGTAGACTTGCCGTCAGGCGTTCTTTTGCCTGCATTGCTTTATATGCCAAATCCCGAAGGGAACGACTGACCTTGACCTGATTGAAGTCTCGCAGGTATCGCCGCAGTTCACCACTAATCATTGGCACACAGTAGGTAGAAAACCGCACCTCTTTACTCAAGTCAAAATGGTTGATTGCCTTGATCAATCCCACTACGCCAACCTGAAACAGATCTTCCATATCCTCTCCCCTGCCGGTAAAGCGTTGAATCACACTCAGTACCAAACGTAGATTGCCTTTGATGAGTTTATCTCGTGCCTCTTTGCTGCCAGTGGTCTGGATCTCCCGCAGCAATGCCATCTTTTCTTCTTCTTTCAACACTGTCAGTTCAGATGTGTTGATACCGGATATCATCACCTTTTGAAATGCCATGCGTTTCACCTCCGGTTTTAGTATACCCGAAGGGACTGGCTTTTAAACTATATACTGTCCTCTATTGCAAACAACACCGTTGTTTGCAATGCCGCCAAAAGCGGCTGCAAAGCGATCGGCTTTGCGAGGACTATGATTTTTACAATGGTGAAAATGAAGTGTCCAGCGTTCTCGGCTCTCTGTTCCGCTATTTTGAGAAGTTCTCAAAGTGGGAGAATGCGTGGGAGGATTACGTTGACCTCTGCGATGAAGAACGCAATCAGGTTTTAGCGGCAGCTTACAAGCAGTATTATGCTCAATCGGGTTTCGGAAGCGGTGAAATCCAGCTTGGAGGCTTATAGAGAGTATAATAAGCCGTGGGAGTGAGTATGCAGTCGTAATAAATTTTAGCCGCCTTATAGAAAAAATTAGGGGGCTTTGCTTTTATATTGAAATTTTTGGTTAGTTGTTATATAATGAGTAAGACGAGTTGATAATCTGCCCGACAAATCGGAATTTGTTGATATAACGGATTGTTTTTTTGCATTAAGGAGTGAATAATTATGACAAAGGAAGAATTTTTAAATCGCTTAAAAGAGGATGAAGAATATTCACCGGGTTGGCAGGCAATTGATGACGCTTTTGAGAAACTGTATCCCGGACAAAAGCCAGACCATTTTGGAACGACTTTACAGTCAAGAGCAATGTTTGGTGGCGATGAATATTTAGACGGATTTTCAGTATACTCCTCGCCAAAAGGGTATAAGCATATGGTTACCTATGGAATGACGGTGCTTTACGGTGACAAGGACGCTTTTGGCGGCGAATAGAACGGCTGGGGATATGAAATGACCATAAAATTAAATGAAAATGACACGGAAAGCTGTATGTGGGCTATCAATATGATGTCAAACCTTGCAAGATATACTTATAAAACCGAGCGCTTTTTCCAGCCAAATCAATATGTTAAAGGCAACGGCACTTCCCTTCATATCGGTGAAGATTCTCTGATAACAGCACTTTTATTGGTAAACGATACCGAAGTAGAATCTCAAATGTCCGTATATGGGAAGACAGATTTTATTCAGCTTGTCGGAATAACCGAATCGGAAATTCAGGCGATTATCGAAGATAAAAACAATATTTCCAAACTCATAGAACTTATGAAAGCAGATGGAAATGAAGATTTGGTTACGGATATGAGAAGAACAAAGTCTTATTTGTAACGCTAAACAAATTTCCATTTATCGAGCAGATTACTAACAGAACAGACGACCAAAGAGAGATGATTTCTTCTTTGGTCGTTTCTCATATTCGCATAGCTATCGATTTTAGTATAGGAAGAATAAAGCCATTTGTCGAATTATCGGTTGTCCCTTGTTCCGTTTTGTATGTTCAACATCCGAAGAAAACAAAACAGCATGCAATACAAACCAGACTGCAAATTGAAGCACAAAACAATGTGGACAGCGGTCACAGGCAGACAGGGTAGCAAATCTGCCGGCGGAGTTTAGACCGTTTGATTTAGAAGAAATACAAAAATTGATTTCCGTAGAACACATTCACGGCTTTCTTGACAAGCGTACTGGAACATGTTATAATCAAGGTAACCAAGTTCCATAGAAATATGGAGTTGGTTGATTCTCTCTTTTAAACAGACTCACAAAAAACAGCAACGGTTTTTCCCATCTTGCATGGATAACAGAAAGGAGCCCCTATGATTTTTATGAAAAAAGTGTTTTCTGCTGCTGTATTTTGCAGCTTCTGCTGTGCCATACTGGCAAACCCATTCTCTACGATCATGGTATCTGCTGAAACCAACGCTGACATCTCTTACGAAGATCGTCTTTTAGAACAGGACAACGAGCTGTTTGGAAATGCGGTGCTCAGCAGCAGTTACTCCAGTACAACTCCTTATAAGTTTATTCTCCAACCGGAACGCAATTTTGTTTCCTCTGAAGAACTGGCACAAGGCGATGTGCACATTCCCACAAAAATATATATTCAGGGGGATAACACCATCGGCATGAGCTCTTTCCTGCTGTCTTACGCTGCCTCTGATATAGATCATATTTATTTTGACAATAGTGTCAATATGCAGGGATATGTAGAAGAGCAGACTTATGAAGAAGGACAATATAGTGTTGGTGCATTCAGTACTACTTATCCACTCTTTTGCTTCGGTAAAATTGGAAAAGGAAAATTCTTTGCAAATGGTTCTTCCACAATCAGTTCAGCTTTATATGAACCAATGAGCGGTGGCGAAATTTATAGCAACGGCAACGGCGGTATCTATTTTGCCCGTTCTTATAATAAAATGGTAGACGGTGTGAAAACCTGGATTGAAGGAGAAAAAGTAGAAATTCCTGCTGATCAAATTCAGGTACTCCCGAACGGACGGGCAACTTTTACATATACTTATTATTTACAGGAAGAAAGTCTCGGTTTTCCGGAACGTACCAATACATTTGAAATTCCCTATTATGATGCTTCTCTCGCAGCAGGCACCCTGCTCAAAGGAGAAAATGATGTCTGCTACTGGACAAAAGACACTGGAAGCGATTTAGCCCCTTTCTTTGGTTACGCAGATGAATTTCCTTGTTTTGCATTTGACATTGTACTGCGGCAAGGAACACCAAACGGCACTTATACCATCTCTTTAGATGAAAACTATTGTCGGCTGCGCACTTCTTCTGGACTGCTGCCGCTACAATATGTCAACACTACTATTACTGTCGGTACTGCCTCGGCAACCGTAACAGAAGACCAAACCAGTCCGTATTACTGCTTCTTTGCTGAAAATAATATGGAAATCCGTTTGAATCAGGCAAACGGCGAACTGATTTCCGAAGTAACTTATGAAGATGGAACAATGAACACCAGTGCCATAGAAGCCGCTGCAACCTGTGGGCAGTCTCCAGCTGACCTGTATACACAACAAAGCGGTGGGGCATATATCGACGAAGTCGCATTCTCACTGGATTCTCAGCCGCTGCAAAATGCAGATGGTACTGCCTACACAAAAAAATTGCTGATTGGCAAAAAAGGAGATGCCAATCTGGATGGGAAAGTAGACATTGATGATGCAGTTTCTGTGTTACAGTACTACGCTCAAAAAGCAGCAGGATTACAGCCATCTATGGATAAAACATTCACAGAAGAACAAAATATTCTCTCTTATTTTCTCGCCGACATTGACACCTGTTCCCAAAATCAGGGAACTGACGGCGGTGAAATTGGTGTGGAGGATGCTGTGCAGATTCTAACACACTATGCACAGCAATCCGCCGGATTAGAGCCAACTTGGCAGAACCGGTAAAAGATTCAATAGGGAATAAAAAAACCGGTATGCAGTTTTTCTCTTGTCAAATTTGTTTTGACATCTGCATACCGGTTTTCCCCGTGCAAGCAGTTCCATTGTTCACAAGTACAGAATGTTGCTGTACTTAGGATAGAAATAAAATGAATAAAGGAGTTTTCGCATGAAAAAAATCATTTCTCTGCTGACAGTTTGCAGTCTGTTTCTGCCCTGTCTACCAGTTTCCGCAGAAGAAGCAGCTATGGAAGAACCTGTGATGCTACAGGATGTCGCAACAGAAGACACTTCACCCTATACCTTTTACATGGTACCGGAACGCACCTATGTTTCTGCGGAAGAAGTACAAGAGGGGGATGTTCACATCCGAACTCGTGTATACATCAAAGGCAGTCGGAATTTACCAAATGGCATTACTTCTGCTGGCATTTCCTACACCCAGAGTTCGGGTTATCTCTATTTTGACAACAGTGCCAATATTTTAGAAACGGCTGCCGACCCATTTCAACAATCCTACAGTGGCGGTTCTTTTATTTCAGAATATGCAATGCCAACTTGCTTTGGTGAAATTACGACTACTGGTGTCTATGCCCCCTATAATTGCAGTTCCCTTCCCAGTTCTCAATTCTGTGATCCGATCAGCGGTGCCTCCATTCGCAGCGATGGCAATGGTGGTTTGTATTTCACACGCAGTTATCGAAAAATAGATGAAACCACTGGCGAAATCATACAGGTAAAAAATGAAAAAGTAGAAATTCCTGCGGAAGAACTGCAAACAAATGCAGACGGCACAATCTCCTTTACCTATCAATATTATGAACAAAGTCAGGAAAGCAACTTTGCACTCCGTACCATTACCTGCACCATTCCAAACTATGACCCTACATTGCCGGCTGACACTGTCTTGAACGGATATCATAATGCTTATAGTTGGTTTTTAACAGGAAACGAAGCACAGGATGGTGTTTCCTTCCTCGGTTATACCGATGAATTTCCATTCTTCTCCTTTGATATTGTCATAAAACAGAATACGCCGGATGATGTCTACGCCATTTCTTTCTCGGAATCCAACTGTCGTATCCGAACAAGTGCCGGAAAATATTTACCGCTGCAGTTTGTTGGTACGTCAATTACAGTCGGAGCAACCTCTGCAACCATTACAAATGATCCCTCTAATCTCAATACCATTTGTGCCTTTGCAGAAAATGATCAACCACTCACACTTTCACAATTTTCCAATGCAACCATTACAGGACGTGTGACATATAATGATAATTCTATGAAAAACGGAAATCTGCAAACTGCACTGACAGCCGGCACATCGCCAGCCGCTCTTTATACCGCTGCAGAATCTGCCTATACAATTCAAACGGTACCATTTTATTGCGGCAGTGATGCTGTTCCGGTTTATCATTCCAATGCAGCCCCTTACACCAAAAAAGTGATGGTGGGTAAAAAGGGTGATGCCAATCTGGATGGTATCGTTGGCGTAGAAGATGCTGTTTCCGTCCTCACCTATTACGCACAAACATCCGCTGGTCTTCCTGCAACACTAAATGAAAATTTCAACAGTGATCAGGAAACCCTTGCATTCTTCCTGGCAGACATTGACACCTGCTCTCAGAATCAGGGAGAAGACGGCAGTTCGCTGTCTGTGGAAGATGCCGTACAGATTTTAACCCACTATGCACAAAATTCCGCTCAACTTTCCCCGATCTGGGATACCAGATGGTAAACTGCAAAATCAAAAATCCGTTGCAGGTTTTCTATGCCTGCAACGGATTTTCTGCTTTAT
>JAEDGE010000108.1 GCA_016297675.1 Oscillospiraceae bacterium | reverse complement strand
TTGCCGCACACAGTTCCCCACTCAGCTTCACGCTTAAGTGGGGATTTTCTTTTCAAATCCCTCCCCAGGGAGGGTGGGAAAGCTGGATTGAATTTTTACCTGTTTTAAAGGAAAACACCACGCCCCGCCGGAGAAAGAAGAAAATCCGGTGGGGCGTGGTGTTTTTGTAGGTTAGGAATTAAAAATATTATTTTCTACACACACTTGAGATGCATGTAGAATGTTTATATTATATCATGTCTTTGTACATCTGTCAAGAGGTTTTTTATAATTTTTTGCTCATATTTTCATTTTATTTGCAGATTTCTGTTTATATTTGTTTTTTGCACCTGCTGAATGGATCGGCATCCTCTTGCAGACGCTTTTGTTGATAAGAAAGATCGTTTTTCTGAAAAATCTGTCACAAATCGCTCGGCTGATTTGTTATAATAGATAGGACGTCCGAAAACGGGAAAAAGAGGTGAGCACATGGCGAGTTTACAGGAAAAGCAAGAAAAACTGCAACGACTTTATCAACTGTATGAACAACCGATGTACCGCATTGCTTATGCGATTTTACATCATGTGGAACAATCAGAGGATGCGGTATCCGATGCATTTCTAAAAGTGATCAAAAATCTAAATCGCATTGCAGAAGTAGACAGTCCACAGACAAAACAATTTATGATTCAGATCATTCGCAATACTGCCATCAATCAGTATCGCAAAAATGCAAAGGATGCACAGCGGCTGGTTGGTATGGAGGATTCTATCTTGCAGATTCCAAATGAAACCAATGAAGTGGAGCAGTTTCTGCACAGCACCGAACAAAAAGAAATCACAGAACAGCTTTTACAGGGATTATCAGAAACAGATCGTGAAATTTTACTGCTGCGTTGTGAATCGGAGTTGTCTTTTCGAGAAATTGCTCAGCGACTCTCCTTGAAAGAGAGTACGGTTCGGAAACGCTTTGAACGTGCCAAAAAAGCAGCTGGAAAACAAGAAGGAGGAAAGCAGCATGCAAAAAAACTTTTTATCCTCGAATGAACCAAGAAACTGGGAACAGATTGTAACAGATGCCTTCTCACCCAATGCAGAACCGCATGTTTTTTCTGCTCGTTATCAAGAAAAAAAACAAAAACTGGAGGAATCTATGATGCCGAAAAAGAGAATTCACATGAGAAAACCAATGATGATTGCCGCAGCTGTTTTAGCAGCAGTTGTCGTGATTCCGTCCTCTGCTTATGCCGTCAGCCGCATTTACAATGCTTCTGTGGAACCAATCGGCAATTATCAGCAAAATGTACTGATCGATGTGGGGGAATCGGCTTCCGATTCCAGTGCTTCCCATCAGACTATGGCATTGCAGGTCGGCTGGATGCCGGATGGTATCATAAGTGATGAGAGTGGGTTCAAATATCATGATGCACAGGATGAACAGCGTAGCGTGACCGTTTGCTTTTATAAAATCAAAGAGGGAGAAAATTGCTTAAAAGAGGAAGAACGTGGAATTGTTTCCCAGCGGACGGAAACCATCAATGGAAATGAAGTTTTTTTCCTTCAGCGGAATGTCACAGAGACAGACAAAGAAAGCAGCCATGCAGTATTTGATAAGGTCGTATGGGTGGCGTTTACCGATACCAACTACGCCGTACAGCTTTATGCAACAATCGGTATGACCGATACGGAAATGGAGCAAATTGTAGAAAACCTTTCTTTGATTCCGTCTGACACGGAAACCGCTGCGGAATGGATAGCGGAAGAAGACCTGAACGAAGGAATTTCGGAAGGAGAGGCAGAAGGCGACCTAAGTGAAGGAATTTCGTACGCACAAACTGTTAGTGACCCGAGTGCGATGCAGCTTTATCAGATTGGGGATACCATTCCAGGGAATGTTTTTGATGATACGGTACACATGACCGTGAACAGCGTAGAAGTACAAGATAACTTTGATGGTCTGCCGGCTGTAGATTGTATTGGGCAGGATATGAATTACGGTCAATACTTGAAAGAAGATGGCACCATTGTAGATAATGTACGCACTTGGTATCGTGCTGGTGACGGTGTGGATACACTGGATGAAGAAGTACGACAGGAAACCAAAGAGCAGAAAGTGATTGTCCTGCATCTGACCTATACCAATACCGGTGCAGAATCCGTAGAGGAATGTGTTTGTCCCTATTTGTTCTTTATGGAGGAAGATGGAACGCTGCTGCGGTATACACAGGAAACAGAGGAACAGTTCTATAATGACAGCTGTGACTTGAATTATGATGGCAGTGAATTTTTCCTCTTTGGAACAGAAAGCGAGCACACAAAAAATAATCTGCTGTTGGATGCAGGAGAACAGGCAGAGGCAGTCGTTGCTTTTGTTGTGAATGCAGAAGATTTGGATAAACTGTATCTGATGGCAGAACCAACCGGAAGCGGAGAGGCGGAGGAAATCGCAATGGGTTCTCCTGTGCTGGACTTGCGAGAACTTGCAAAGAAATAATCCGTAGAAAAGAAATGTACAAATTGGACAGGAAATTTTCTTTTACGAATCAGCAGAAATCCATTGCTGACACCTTAAAACGAAGCGACCAGAATTCTCTCTGGTCGTTTTTGTTTATATACTGTCTTCTATTGCAAACAGAAATAGAGGATGGTGTTCGGTAGCGGTAGAATGCATTTTCTAAAAAAAGAGCTTCTCTATCAATGCCGTCAGAAATGCCGTTCCTGATGCCGCCAGTGCCACTGCAATCAAGGGCAGCCCTCTCCAAGCCAGCAAAACCGCTGTAATCGTTGCCAGAACCGCAGACGGAATATCTGCCGTTGCATAAAAGACTGCTGGAATGGTCATTGCACTCAGTACGGCATAGGGAATATAATACAGGAAATCCTGCAAAAACTGCGACTGGATTTTTTTCCGGAAAATTGTCATCGGCAGCATTCGAATCAGATAGGTTACGACTGCCATGACCAGAATGGAACACGCAACTTTCATGATTGTCCCTCCTGTTCTGCATGGGTTCTCGGAAACAGCCATGCACAGACAGCAGCGGTCAAAACGCCGCATAGAATGATGGCGAATCCGCTGGAGAGAGCAGGCAGACCATATTTGCAGAGAATACTGCAACCGGCAGCCATCAATACGGCAAATGCAATGCTCTTCTGTTTCCGCATAGGCGGAATGAAAATGGCAAAGAACATGCCATATAGTGCAATGCCCAGTGCATCTGTGAGCAGCTTTGGCAGAATTTCTCCGGCAGCCGCCCCAAGCAGTGTACCAACGCTCCATCCCAAAAACGGCAATAATATTAAACCATATAAATAAGGGGCGGAAATCTGTCCGTCCTGTGAAACGGCAACCGCAAAAATTTCGTCTGTAATGCCGAATGCGGTCAAGAAGCGGTGAATCATATGCTGAAAGCTGCTGTCCAATTTCTGAGAGAGGGAAAGCCCCATCAGGGCATAACGTAAGTTGATACACAGCTGCGTGAGAGCCAGTTCCAGATAAGAGCCGCCGGCTGCGATGACCCCAATGCCTGCAGCTTGTCCGGCAGACGTTAAATTGGTCATAGAAATAGCAACGGCGGCAGAAACAGAAAGACCGGATTTCACTGCTAAAATACCAATGCTGAAAGAAACGGATAAATAGCCGAGTGCAATGGGAATTCCCTGTCGAATCCCCTTCCAAAAAGCTTGTTTGGTCTGTGTTGTCATCATAAAAGAATGTCCTTTCTAATTGTGATTGCATGTAGCAGTATAGCACATTTTGTCGCATTTTGCAATTGATTTTTTAGCCTGCATCGGCAAGCAGGCATTTTTTATTTTATCATTCCGAATAAGAAAAAATAAAAAATAGAATGACTTTTGTTCAGCTTGCTGCACATGATTGGGCTTTCCTGCTGTTTTCCATAAAACAAGCCAACTGCTATGTAAAAAAAACAACAAAATTTACAGATAGGGGCTTGACATCCTTTTTTTTATCTTTTATAATAAGAATAACCATGGGGATTGTTTCCCTGTATATTCATTTTGTTTTATGGGACGGATTTTGAAAGGAGTTTTGCTATGAAGAAGAACAATTGGAAGCGTACCATTGCCGGATTGCTGGCAATGACCACGCTGTTTTCACTTTCTTTGTCTGCTACTTCTGTTTTTGCAGAGAACACTGCTGCTGAAGTTTCAACAGTGACAGAAGTAACCGAAGATACTACAACCAAAGCCACCAATGTAGTGGAAATTCAGGAAACAGATATGCCACTTTTGTCAGAAGGGGAAACTACGGACGGTACCGAGACGGGAGAAACTGGCGGGGATACCACCGAAGAAGAACTGGCACCAGAGGATATTTTTGAATTTAAAAGAAAAACCGTCACCATTGACGGAGTAGAGCAGAAAGTTGCAACCATCACCGGCTATCTTGGAACAGAGGCAGATCTGGTGATTCCGGATACCTTGAGGAATGCACCGGTTGTAGAGATTGATGCGAATGTTTTCTACGGAAACACGGATCTGGAGTCTGTTACCATGCCGGATACAATTACCATTATTGGAGCAGATGCATTTTGTGCTTGTTCAAATCTGAAGAGCGTGAAATTTCCTGCTGGGTTGATTCGGATTGGGAATGAAGCATTCTGTGCGACGGGATTGACAGAGCTGAACCTACCAGAGGGACTGCAACAGGTCGGAACAGAAGCTTTTGCTGGATGTTCAAATCTGGTTTCTGCGAATATTCCAAGTACGCTATTGACGGTTGGCAACTCTATGTTTATGGATTGTTTCCGTTTGCAGACAGTTACATTTGCAGAAGGTCCAACAAAGATTCTGGATAGTGCATTTTATAATTGTGCAATGTTGGATAATATTGTCTTGCCAAGTACGATGCGGATCATTGGACCGTCTGCCTTTTCTTATACTGGCATTTCCAGTATCATCTTACCAGAGGGAATTACGGAAATTGCTGCTGCAAATTTCTCTTATTGTATGAACTTGAAGAGCATTACACTGCCTTCTACGCTGACTGTTATCCGAAAGGACATGTTCTCTTATTCCGGCTTAGAGAGTATTGTGATACCGGATTCCATCACGGAAATCAATTCTGGTGCATTTGCATTCTGCCGGAATTTGGTAAGCGTTGTTTTGCCGGAAACTTTGACGGATTTGCGAAAGCAGACATTCTATAACTGTACCTCTTTGACCAGCATTAATATTCCGGCAAGCCTGTCGAAGTTGGAAGCACAAATGTTCCAGAACTGTACCAGTTTGGCAGAGATTACAATTCCGGAAGGTGTCATGACGATTGAGGATTATGTGTTCTATAATACAGCATTGACCAGTATTACCATTCCGAATTCTGTCACGAAAATTGGAATCAGTGCCTTTTCCAATTGTCCCGATTTAACATCTGCATCGTTGGGCAATGGTTTGACGACCATTGGAAAGTGGCTGTTCCGTGGCTGTTCTTCCCTGACAGATTTGACATTGGGTGAAAATATCACTATGATTGATAACTTTGCATTTGCAGAGTGTAGTAGTTTGGAACAGGTTACCCTGCCGGACAGCCTGACCAGCCTCGGGATTTCTGCATTTGAAAAGTGTAGTGCTTTAAGCAGCATTACGTTGCCGGATGGGTTGACAACAGTTGGAAAACAGGCATTTTTGAATTGCAGCAGCTTGAATGATATTACTGTACCAGCAAGTGTCACCAGTATTGGAGAGCAGGCATTTGGTTTTGTAACAGATGAAAATATGAATGCAAATGTAAAGGAAGATTTTCAGTTGACTGGTACAATTGGTACAGCAGCTGCAGTATATGCAGAAAATTCTGGTGTGACATTCTATGACCCTGATGCACCTACCACTACTACAACGACGAGCACCACGGATGACACTACACCGACAGAAACGACTGTTAGTACCGATGATACATCATCAACGGAAAGTACCACTACCAATTCAGATTCCAGTGGAATTGGAGATGTGAATTTGGATGGCATAGTTAGTTTGACGGATGCGATTTCTCTGAATAAGTATCTTGCACAACAGATTACTCTCTCAGAGCCGCAGTTAAAAAATGCAAATTGCAATACCATAGATGGAACGCCAAATGTTGATGATGCAGATGCGAAATCACTGATTGATTTTCTCATTCTCTTGGTGGATAAACTGCCGGTAACAACAGAATAAGAATTTTTATCGCATGGAAAAACGGCTTACCGATTGGGTAAGCCGTTTTTGGTGTTTAGAGAATTATTGTTCTTGCGGTGGTTGTCCGTTGATAGAGAAAACTGCAATGGGATCTATCAAATCGGAAAGCAATATGCCTTCGATATTGGCACTGCTGCAAAATGCAAGCATGGATGGATAGACATCATCATTTAAGAAGAAAACAGCTCTACCATTTTCCAAGCGTACACCGGCTTCATAAGCAGCATCCTGATAGAAAAAGTAGATCAGAATACCATCCTGTCGGTGCTGCCGCATACATTGCAGCAAGTCATTTGCCTTCCACATCTGTGGCTCTGTTTTAAGCCCCATTTTTTCCCATAGTGGTTCCATAGAAAACCCTTCTTTCTAAAATGTAAATGGATATTTTATTGGGTAGAATTCTATTATAGCACAAGGGACAAAAAAAGACAAGGAAAATGTGAAATCAAACATGGAAATCAATTTTCATATCTTAGGGAAAACTTGTCTGAACCGTCCGGCAGAATCGCTACGCTGTCTGCCTGT
>JAEDGE010000107.1 GCA_016297675.1 Oscillospiraceae bacterium | reverse complement strand
GCAGAGGGCAGCTTGCCCTCTGCACTCCTCGCCAAGCTGAGCCAGCTTGACCGCAATTCGCCGTTCGGCGGGTAAAACTTGTTCATCGAACTCACGTTAATATAACAAAGGGGGAAACAGCAATGTTAAATAAACGGCTGCAAGCTTGTGCAGCATGGGTGACAACCGGCGGTGTGGTGTGCGATGTGGGAACCGATCACGCTTATCTGGCGGCAGAACTGCTCCGAAATGGTGTTTGCAGACATGTGATAGCATCTGATATTGGAGAGGGACCGTTACAGGCTGCAAAACGCACACTCGAACAGGCGAGTTTGTTGGAACAGGCTACTTTGAAATTGTCCGATGGATTGCAGCAGATCGATGGGACAGATGTTACAGATGTTGTCATTGCCGGTATGGGCGGCGAAACCATCGTACATATTTTGGAACCATGCGAGTGGATTCAAAACGGCGTGAATCTGATTTTGCAGCCGATGACAAAAATTCCGCTGTTGCGGCAATGGTTGGCGGAGAATGGCTATCTCATTGACAGGGAGAATATTGTAAAAGAAAGTCGATTTTTTTATACGGTTATGCAGGTGCACTATAACGGAAAAAAGCGGAAACTGACCCCATTGGAGGCAGAAATCGGGATACAGGATTGGAATGCACCAGTTGTACAGGCTTATTTGCAGCGAAAGAAAAAACGCTTTCAGGAGATTGCAGCACAAATGCAAAAGGGAAATCAGCCGGAAGCAGAAACCTATCAGCGGCTTGCAAAAGAAATCGATTTTTATATACAGGAAGCAGAACATGATGCTGGAACAGAAAGGAAGATGTGAAATGAGAACTGTGAAAGAAGTCTATCAGGTAATGGATGCTTTTGCTCCGTTTTCTACACAGGAAAAATGGGATAATTCCGGCTTGTTGGCAGGAGATTTTTCTATGCCAGTGAAAAAAATCTATGTGACATTGGATATTTCCAATGAGACAATCGCTGCTGCCGTGGCACAGGGTGCAGATTTAATGGTGGCACATCACCCCATTATTTTTTCTCCGCTCAAGCAGCTCGCTCCACAGAATCCGGTTTGGAAACTGGCAGCAAACAATCTGGCAGCGATTTGCAGTCATACGCCATTGGATTGTGCGTGTGGCGGTATCAATGACCGGCTGCATGCAATCTTGCAGAAGCCGTTGCAGCTTTGTAATACAATTATTGCACCAGAAGAGAACTGCAATGGGATTGGTTTTGGTTGGGCAGATACCAGTGCAGTCACATGGGATGCAAAAACACTGGCGGAAACATTGCGTCAGATACTGGGCTGTACGGTAGTTCGTTATACACCAGCACAGCACCCCATTCAGAAGATCTATGTGGGCTGTGGTTCCTGTGCTTCTATGCTGGAGGATGCGGCAGCAATGGGCTGCGATGCAATGATTACAGGCGATGTGAAACATGACCGCTGGTATGCCGCAAAAAATCTGGATATTGCTCTGTTTGACTGCGGACATTACCATACAGAACAGATTGCAGTACAAATTCTCAAAGAACAACTGCAAGCCAATCTGCCAGAAGTAGAAGTGATTTGTGATACCTGCGGAGAGCCGGTTTGCTATGCAATAGGAGGCGGAGAAGCATGAGTATCTGGCGTTGTCCGGTTTGTGCCGCCTCGATGCAGAAGAAGGAAAAGGGAATTCATTGTTTGAACGGTCACTGTTTTGATGCTGCCAAGAGCGGCTATGTGAACCTGCTGCCCGTGCAGCAGAAACGCACCAAACAGCCGGGGGATAATTTGCAGATGGTGCGGGCAAGACGGGATTTTTTGCAAGCTGGTTATTATGCACCATTTCAACAAGCTGTTTGTGAAATGGTGGTGTCTGCTCTGCCCCAGAAGGGAATTTTATTGGATGCCGGCTGCGGAGATGGCTATTATACGGCAGCGGTAGCAGATACGCTGCAAGCGGTTGGAAAAGACGTGCAGGTGTATGGGGTAGATATTTCTAAGTATGCGGTGGATTTGGCAGCAAAACGCTGCAAGGCAGCATCGTTTGCAGTGGGCAGTGTGTTTCATCTGCCGGTGTCAGACCATTGCTGTGATGGACTGATTTCCCTGTTTGCACCGTACGCCGGAACCGAGTTTCAGCGTGTATTAAAGCCGGATGGTGTGATGTTTTTGGGCATTCCGGCAGCAAGGCATTTGATGGGACTCAAGCGAGCCATTTATGATACGCCGTATGAGAACGAAGTCAAGCCATATGAATTGGAAGGCTTTTCTTTCGTTGGAAAGCGAACAATAGCAGCGGTGATTTCGTTGCCGAATCCAACAGCGATTCAGAATTTATTTATGATGACACCGTATTATTATAAAACTGGACAAAAGGAACAGGCACGATTGGCGGCATTGGAAACGTTGGAGACGGAAATTGCCTTTGAATTGCTGCAATACAAGAAAAATTAAAATATACTTTAATTTATAGAATAAAATATAATATGTACAATAAACAGAAAGGAGTACAAATATGGCATTAGACGGTGCTTTTTTATATGCAGTTCGGCAGGAATTGTCTGGGCTGATTGGTGCAAGAGTAGAGAAAATTCATCAGCCGGCAAGGGAAGAAATCTTGCTTTCTCTGCGGAATCTGGAGGGGAGTCATAAAGTTTTGATTTCCGCTTCTGCGGATCGTGCTCGTGTACACCTGACAGAGCAGAATATTGATAATCCGGCAGCACCGCCCATGTTCTGTATGCTGCTGCGAAAACGGCTTGGCAGCGGGAAGTTGCTTGCTGTCCGGCAGGATGGTCTGGAACGAGTGCTGTACTTTGATTTTTCCTGTGTGAATACCTTGGGGGATGTCGTGCAGCTGACACTTGCCTGTGAAATTATGGGGAAGTACTCCAACTTGATTCTCATTGATGAGAATGGAAAGGTCATCGACAGCATCAAGCGAGTGGATGCAGAGATGTCTCGGAAACGATTGGTGTTGCCGGGTGTTGTTTATACTCTGCCGCCGGCAGAACCACGGCTGAATTTTTTAACAGTGGAACGAGATGTTCTGCAAATGGCAATCGCAGAGAAAAGCGGTGCATTGCACAAGGTACTGCTGCAAACGCTGGAGGGTGTTTCGCCGGTTCTGGTGCGAGAGTGGGCATTTTATGCCGGACGTGGAGAAGAATGCCGTGCAGAAACGCTCACAGAGGAGCAGATGGAACGGCTGCTCTATATCATACAGAAAACAAAAGAACGTCTGTTACAGCAGGATTGTGTCTTTACCGTTGCTGCGACCAAAGAAGGACAGCTGAAAGATTTTTCTTTTCTCCCACTGCATCAATTTGGCACATTGTTATATACCAAAACCATGCCATCGGCATGTGAAGTGCTGGATTATTTTTATGCAGAGCGAGATCGCTATGCCCGTGTGCGGCAGCGAGCAAACGATTTGTTTCATCTGTTGCTGCACGCAACGGAGCGGATTCAGAGAAGAATCGCTGCACAGACAGAGGAATTGCAGCAGTGTGCAGAAAAAGAAGTATTTCGCCGCAAAGCAGATTTACTCTCTGCAAATCTGTATCGTTTGAAAAAAGGCGATACCGTGGCGAATCTGGAGGACTTCTACGAGCCAGATTGCCCGATGGTTTCGATTCCGCTGGATGTACGGCTGACGCCGCCGCAGAATGCACAGCGATACTATCAACAGTATAAAAAAGCTTGTACCGCAGAAACTGTGTTGACAGAACAAATTGCAAAAGGCAAAGCAGAATTGCAATATCTGGAAAGCGTGTTGGATGCATTGACGCGGGCAGAAACGGAAATGGATATGGAACAGCTGCGGCAAGAACTGGTGGAGCAGGGCTACTTACGTCGTACCAGTCGCAATCGCAGACCTGTTAAGGTACAGCAACCACTGGTGTTTACAGCTTCTGACGGTACACAGATCTTTGTCGGCAGGAACAATTTGCAGAATGACCGCCTGACTTTGAAGACCGCTGCAAAGAGTGATATATGGCTGCATACGCAGAATATTCCGGGTTCGCATGTGATCATTGCAGCAAATGGAACGATGCCGTCAGAGCAGACGATTTTAGAGGCAGCACAGCTTGCCGCATGGCATAGCAAAGCACAGCAGTCTGCACAAGTTCCGGTGGATTACTGTCTGGTGAAGTATGTGAAAAAGCCGGTGGGAGCAAAACCGGGTATGGTGATTTTTACAAATCAAAGGACACTGTATGTGACTCCGAATGCAAATCCGGCAGAACAGGAGCAGGAATCATGAAACGATTAGGTGCAGATTTTTTTCATCGGGACTGTTTAGAGGTTGCACCGGATTTGGTAGGAAAGCTGCTGATGCGGCAGCTGCCGGACGGTACGATTTTACAGGAACGCATTGCAGAAACAGAGGCATACCGTGGGGAGGAAGATGAAGCCTGTCATGCCCACAAGGGCAGAACACCGAGAACAGAACTGCTCTATCGGGAGAGTGGGTTGATTTATGTGTATCTTTGTTATGGGGTGCATTGGCTGATGAATGTCATCACGGGAGAACCGGAACAGCCACAAGGCGTTCTGTTCCGGGCTGGTACGGTGCATGATGGCCCTGGAAAACTGACAAAGTTTCTACAGATCGACAGGCAATGGAATGGGGATAGCTTTTTAACTTGTCCGACACTGTGGATTGCCGATGATGGGTATCGTCCCACATTACGGACGGCAGAGCGGGTCGGTATTGCCTATGCCGGAGAAATGTGGCAGAAGAAACCTTGGAGATGGATACAGAAATAAAGTCATTTGATGCGCAAGAAAGGCAAACATAAATAGGAGGGTTCTAATGCCGTTTTTCATTGTACGAAATGATATTACCAAAATGCACACAGATGCAATTGTCAATGCCGCCAATCGTACATTGTTGGGAGGTGGCGGTGTGGATGGTGCGATTCATCGGGCAGCCGGTACAGAACTGTTGCAGGAATGCAGAACGCTGGGTGGCTGTAAAACCGGTGAAGCCAAGTTGACGAAAGGCTATCGCTTACCGTGTAAATACGTTATTCACACAGTTGGTCCGATCTGGCACGGTGGCAAACAGGGAGAACCGGAATTGCTATATGCCTGCTATCAGAATGCCCTACAATTAGCGGAGCAGTATCATTGTGAAAGTATTGCTTTTCCGCTGATTTCTTCTGGTGCATATGGCTATCCGTTGCAGCAGGCGATGGAGGTTGCCATTTCTGCCATTCGGGCATTTCTGGAAACCCATGATATGCATATTTATTTGGTGGTATTTCAAAAGAATGCCGTTTTTATGGCATCTTCTCTGGTAGAGGATGTTGCAAGCTATATTGATGACCATTATGTGGAAACCCATCATGATGGTAATATGCATCGGATTTTATTGGATGAAGAGATGGAGTGGGAGTTGGAAGCGCCGAAACCATTACCGCCGGCAGCAACGTTTGCTTCCGCTTTTCCGAAAAAAGAGAAAAAGAATTTGTCTGACTTGGAGACCATGTTGATGCAGACAGATAAGAGCTTTGCAGCCTATTTGTTGGATTTGATGGATGAAAAGGGCATGACGGAAGTAGAAACCTATAAGCGTGCGAATATAGACCGCAGATTATTTTCTAAAATTAAAACGAGTGCTTTCAAAAATGATGCTGCTTATCAGCCGAGAAAACAGACTGTGCTTGCTTTTGCGATTGCCCTTCGGCTGAATCTGGAGGAAACGCAAATGCTGCTGGAGCATGCCGGTTATACGCTTTCCAATAGTCTGAAGTTTGATTTAATTGTAAAATATTTTATTATACATGAAATATATGATATCTTCACAATCAATGAAACGCTGTTTCTATTTGATCAGATGCTGATAGGGGCTTAAAGTGTCGCTTTACAAACGACCATTTTTTCTGGAAAATCTGGTATCCTATTCTTGTAAACAAAAATCAGTCCGAAACGGACAAGAACAGGATGGAGGAATTTCTATGAAAAAGAATTTGACCGAGTTGGTATTTATTTTGGATTGCAGCGGTTCGATGGCACCATTACAGATGGACACCATCGGCGGATTTCAGTCGCTTTTACAGGAACAAAAGCAAAAAGAGGGAGAGGCATTTGTTTCCACGGTGTTATTCAGTGATAAAAGTCGAGTGTTGCATGACCGAAAGAAGATTGCAGAGGTTGCACCGCTGACCACTTCAGACTATGTTCCCTATGGCTGCACGGCTTTGTTGGATGCTGTTGGTGGTGCTGTCAAACATATTTCTCATATTCACAAGTATGCACGGGAGGAAGACCGTCCGGAGAAAACATTGTTTGTGATTATCACAGATGGCATGGAGAATGCCAGTCGCTTTTATCGTGCAAACGAGGTGAAGCGGATGATTCAGGAGAAAAAACAGAAAGAACACTGGGAATTTTTATTTATCGGGGCGAATATTGATGCAGTAGAAGTGGCCTCAGAGCTTGGCATTGAAAAAGAATATACAGCTGACTACTGTGCGGATGAAATGGGAACGGATGTGCTGTATCATTCAGTGAATCAGGCAGTGACTTATGCTCGTTCTGCACCAGCGTGTGCATCCATGCCGACAAGTTGGAAAGATCAGATTCAGAAAGATTTTCGGAAACGGGGCAGAAAGAAGTAATGTGAACGGCAGCGGTTTTTTGATGGTTTGGACAAGGTTTCCCTAAGAGATATGAAAATTGATTTCTCTGATCGTGCGTCACGGAAATCAATTTTTAAATGATGGTGTAAATTCTACGCCACAGGCGACTGC
>JAEDGE010000003.1 GCA_016297675.1 Oscillospiraceae bacterium | reverse complement strand
CTAATCAGAGCATTTTACAATATGCAAATAAGAATAAATAAAAAAAGGATGTGAGTCATGTGGCAAAGGCAGTTCGTATGTCTGATATTGCAGAACAGCTGCATGTCAGTACGGTTACTGTTTCAAAAGCACTTGCTGGAAAAGAGGGTGTAAGTGAAGAACTCAGAAAAAAAATTCAATCTCTTGCAGTAGAAATGGGGTATCAATTTCAGAAAAACAAAGGAGATGATACCAACCGCTATACAATTGGAATTATTACTTCTTATCGATATATTGAAAAAGGACAATCTTTTTATTGGGCACTGTATGAACGTTCTCTTTTTCATCTTTCTCAAAATGGGCACATTGGCATTTTAGAGGTTGTGACGGAAGAGGAAGAGGAAATATTATGCATCCCTCGTTTGATTCAGGATAATCGAATTGATGGTTTGATTGTCATGGGAAACTTTTCATTTGATTATTATAAAATGTTAGAACAAACCAAAATTCCATTTTTAATTCTGGATGCTTTTCATGCGGAATTGCAGCAGGATTGTGTGATTTCTGATGGATACTATGGAATGTATATCATGACAAAGTATCTAATTCGAGCTGGACACAGAGAGATCCAATTTGTAGGTTCTATTGACCAAACCAGCAGCATTTTAGATCGTTATTATGGATATTGTCGTGCGATGCGAGAGGCTGGTATTTCTGTGATACCAGAACAGATTTTGCCAGATCGAGATGCAGAGGGAAAAATTTTTATTTCACTCGAAAATTTAAAAAGGATGCCAACAGCATTTGCATGTAACTGTGATATCACAGCTTATACGTTAATGAAGCAATTGCAGGAATCGGGAGTATCCATTCCAGATGATGTTTCTCTGGTTGGATTTGATGACTTTATTTTTTCTGATCTTGCGAACCCACCCATTACCACGTATGCGGTAGACATCAATTTAATGTCCAAGAGAAGTGTACGACAGCTTCTTTGCCGCATGAAATATCCCGATTCTCCGATTCGGCATATTGTTGTCAGTGGAACAATGATAGAAAGAAAGAGTGTTCGCATCATTACGAAAGAGCAAAAATAAGCAGTGTAAAGATACTGTCTGCATCTTTTCATGCGTAGCATATATAATAGGATATTATAAGAATTGATAAAAATTCAAAAAGCATCTTAATAATTAATCAAAATAGTGACATGATATAAATATTATATAGAAAATATTTTTAATTTCCTAATCTAAATATATAACGCCTCTACTGTGTTTTTCCTATGGATGACACTGTAAAGGCGTTACATATTAATAAAATTTATTCTATTAATTTTATTATAAAATTATAAAATAAAATTGCTTTTTTATAAAAGATAGAAGGACTTGATTTTATTTTAAATTTGTATTATAATAATAAAAAAATACAAAAATGGAGGATTATTTATGTGTACTGCGGCAACTTATAAAACAGCGGATTTTTATTTTGGCAGAACGCTTGACTATGAATGCTCATATGGGGAAGAGATTACGATTACCCCTCGAAATTTTGTATTCTCTTTTCGCAATATGGGTACAGTAAAAAGTCACTATGCTATGATTGGTATGGCACATATTGCGGAAAATTATCCGCTTTATTATGATGCAGTCAATGAAAAAGGACTTGCTATGGCGGGTTTAAATTTTGTTGGGAATGCACACTATCATGAAATGATGCCGGATAAAGAAAATATCGCACAGTTTGAGTTCATTCCGTGGATCCTTTGCAATTGTGCATCTGTCAGTGAGGCACAACATTTGATTGAAAATATCAATCTTTTAAATGTTCCATTCAATTCCAGAATGCCAATTGCACAGCTTCACTGGATGATTTCTGATCGCAATAAAACGATAACAGTCGAATCCGTTGCAGAGGGGATAAGGGTTTATGAGAATCCTGTTGGTATATTGACCAACAATCCCCCTTTTGATGAACAACTATTTCAATTGAACAATTATATGCATTTGTCACCGAAAACACCGCAGAACAATTTTTCAAAAAAGTTGCAGTTGCAGACCTATAGTCGAGGAATGGGGGCTCTGGGGCTTCCAGGGGATTTGTCATCGCAGTCAAGATTTGTAAGAGCATCGTTTGTAAAAATGAATTCCATTTCTGGCAATACAGAGTATCAAAGTGTTAGTCAATTTTTTCATATACTTGGCTCAGTAGATCAACAAAGAGGCTGTTGTGAAGTCAGCAATGGAAAATATGAAATTACAATCTATACTTCCTGCTGCAATGTAGACAAAGGAATTTATTATTATACTACCTATGACAATCATCAGATTTCGGGTGTGGATCTGTACAAGGAAGATCTCGATCTGGATGTGTTGATACGGTATCCATTGATTTGTAGTGAACAAATCAATATGCAGAATTAACAAGCTGAATAATACGATTTATTAAAGAGTAATTACACGATGAGCAGTTTTCACTACTTCATTATCATGGGAAACAACAATAATTGTTTTTCCAGATTGGTTTAATTTTGTGAGAATCGTCATAACTTTATCACGATTGTGACTGTCAAGGCTGCCTGTTGGTTCATCGGCGAGAATAATCTGGGATGGCTTTAAGAGGATTCGAGCCAATGCTACCCGTTGTTGTTCGCCACCACTTAGAGAACATATTTTTTTATTTTCTATGTGATGCAGTCCCACTTCATGCAAGGCATGTTCCATGACTTTTATTTTTTCAGAACGCTCCATTTTTGAAAAATGTAATGCCAGTTCCAGATTATATCGAACGGTTTTGTTGTTAATGAGTGCAAAATTTTGGAACAAATATGACAATTCATTTCGCATCAGCTTTGTACTGATTCGTGTGCCGGGTTTAGGGTTTTTGATTCCGCAAACCTCATATTCTCCTGATTCAAAATTTTCCAGAAGCCCCATAATATTCATCAAGGTTGATTTCCCGGCACCACTGTCTCCAGTAATGGCGATAAATTCGCCTTTTTCAATTTCTAAAGAAAATTGATTTAGTATTTTTCTATCTCCATAAGATTTAGAGATGTTTTTTAATTGTATAATACGCATTGAAATTTATATATCCCCTTTCAAATAGAGTGGTGTATTATGAAATGACAGTTTTTTTATGCAAATCAAAAAAGTAAGTCCATCCACAATACAAGCAAAAAGTAAAAAACAAATATGTATTCCAAAAATAACTGAAATAATTGCAAGCAATAAGTCTGTCAGCAATTTTAAAATGATCATTGGCAGATAAGCACGGAATCCATATCCATGCAATCGCAAAATGGATAAACGACGTTTATGGTTCTCATAATAGATAATGTTTTCAAATAATGTAATCAGTACCAGTAAAATAAGATAGATCACTCCAATTATAATATATCGAACAAGCACGATTTGGATATTATAGAAATAAACATGAAATTCTTCTTCCACACTCTGTGTTTCTACAATGATGTTAGATAATTTATTTTTTTCAATAATCGGCATAAGTTCTTCCAAAGGATTAGAGGTTTGACAATCAATATACAGATATTGTTCGCCTAATATCTGCAAAGATTCCCAATATAGAGTTTCATTATCCAAAAATATAATTTCCGGATCCGTTA
Source organism: Oscillospiraceae bacterium (assembly GCA_016297675.1). Classification (GTDB taxonomy): domain Bacteria; phylum Bacillota; class Clostridia; order Oscillospirales; family Ruminococcaceae; genus Ruminococcus_C. The sequence goes on along the minus strand of JAEDGE010000003.1, from coordinate 27,187 downwards.
AATACCCATTGTACTCTGCATAAAGTGGCGTGATAGTTAAGAAATTCTGCTGCGGCTGATAGTAGATGACATTTGTATTTTCATCTACATAAAGGGCAATTTCTTCGTATTCATGCTCATGACCATCTTCCTCGGGGTGATATTCATAATTTTCCGGCAGGAGCACGGTGTTTCCTTCTTTTTCCGGTAAAACAATATCTTCTGGCAGAATACGAGTTCCATCAGAACGGTAAACCGGATTAAAATCCAGATAACTTTTGCTGACGTAAAGAATATTATAATTGATTTCACTGGCATCAATCACCATCGCATTGTATTCCTGAAAAACATCAAAAATAAACTGTTCTGCTAAACTGTAATATTCTTCATCATCCATAGAAGCAGATTTTGCATTTAATGTCACAGTTGTATATTCTTTTATTTCTTTATTTAATGTATCATAAGTTGTTTTTAATGATTGATTATAAAGCATGACATCATAGGTAGAGGACAATTGTAGAATCAATACAATGCTGGCAAGGATTCTGGCAACATAAGAAAAAATCTGTAAGAAAACATGAGAACGATTCCCACGCAATGCAGATGTTTTCACAGTGATTGTGGTGAAGAGACAAGCAATCAGATAGAGAAGAACTGTAATACAAATGAAAAATACTATTTTTAAAATACAATAATTTACAAAATAGAATGCATTATTGATACCGAAGAGGAGGCTATCTATCATAAAAAGCCCCAGACTAATGGAAATAGCAATAGAGAGAATCACAAGTAGTTGTTTGAAAAAGGTGGTTTGCAAGATGCTGAAAGTAGAAAAACCATTCATCTTTTTTACTGCAATTTCTTGATTAAACAAGTATGCATAGAACAAGGCACTCAAAAATAGGAAAATCAGTAGAATTAGAAAACCGAGTCGTTCCATATCAATTTGTGAATAAGTCTCTCCTTTTTCAGGTACAGATGTAGTATAACCAATTTGATTGAGTGCAGAAAGTAGAGAAACGTTATCATCAGTATAAAAAGCACTGTGAAACAACTGAAAATCAGTGATTTCAGAGATGTCATGTATTTCATAGTCGTAATCTATATTGTTTACAAATAACTGGTAAGTTGCAAGAGAATCATCTGATTTTGTAGAAATAGATTCGCCGGGACTTAACATCTCATTTGGACAGTTATGAGGAAAATTTAAAAACTTAGGTTGTAAAGATGTGGTGTAGAGATGGATTGTTGGTTTTAAACCGCTTGCATTTTCTACCTTGATATACATCAAATTTGTATCGTTTTCTTTTGCAGTTTTCGTAATTTCTTCTACAAAATCCTGATTGCTTTGCCCGTCCTGCATTTCAATGATAACTTGACATTTTCCTTCATAAAGTTGGTCATAAAGGTAATCTGAATAATTTAACAACTGTGTAGCTGCCAGAAACAGAAATAGGACAGCAACGAAAAAATAAAGTGTTTTTTTCATAAAATACCTCATAATAGGAGAGGCTGCTGCTCCATTTGTCTGGTGCAGCAGCCTCTTTTGGAAAGAAATCATTTGTATTTTGAGTTAGCAATTACAGATAAAAGTAGGTTGTAACATTTTTGCCAGCATGACCTTCCGCTCTTTGATATCCTGAGTGAATACCACCATAGAACTCGACAATAGTTGTCAGCTTGCTATTTGGTGTGTTGGGCTTACAGCTTACGGTTGCTTTTGCTGTAACACCACATTTTTTATTGGATTCCGCACGTTTTCCTGTTTGATCATTCCAAACTCGAACTTTGTGATCCTCTACTCTGGATCTATCTGCTACATAATGATCACATACGGTACTCATATGTTTGTGATCATTATAGCTGACAGACCAAGTGAAGGGAAGTCGTGTGCCTTTTGCTGTGAGATTCACACACTTTGGAACTGCAGCAGCAGCTGGAATAACCAGAGTCCCAGCGAGTGTAGCCATCGCTATAACGGAAGCCAAGATCTTTTTTACACGCATAAAAGATCCCTCCTATATGATTATTTTTACAAAGTATTGTTCTATTGTATTTGAGTTAGTAATTACAGATAAAAATAGGTTGTAACATTGCTACCTGCATGTCCTTCACTTCTATGTGAATAGTAGTTGTATAAAACTCCATTTTTACTATATCCTTGTAAACCTCTATAATCGAGCTCTACAATTGTTGTTAGCTTGCTGTTTGGGGTACTTGGTTTGCAGCTAACTGTTGCAGTTGCTGTTTTGCCACATACTTTTTTAGATTCAGCACGCTTTCCCGTCTGGTCATTCCAAACTCGTACTTTATGTGTTGCTAAATCTTTATTGTCTCTATAATATGTCCAGTTTGGAGATGAGTCAGTATAGCTTACTGACCAAGTTGTGGGAAGTCGTGTGCCTTTTGCTTTAAGATTCACAACTGCTGCCGAAGCTGGAACAACCAAGGTCCCAGCGAGTGTAGCCATCGCCATAACGGAAGCCAAGATCTTTTTTACACGCATAAAAGATCCCTCCTATATGATTATTTTTCCGGAGCATTGCTCCATTTTGTGCAGTTCATTCGGAAAAATTTGTTTCAGGTGAAGAGGAAAGGAATTAATTTTTCCGAAGAACTTGCATTTTTACCCGAAACATGGTATAATGTCTTTGCAATAAACAATTTTACCGTTTCCTTTTCCCATTTTTATTTTATCATAAGCAGGACTTGAAAAGCTACTGTAATATTTTGCATTCATTTGCTGAAAGTTGCACATTTTTACAGGGGATTAATAAGATTTTCTGTTTGTTCTGCATCAATGGGGTGGAAAATATGAATGCTATGAATTTTGGAACTTTTTTTCGTATTTTAAAAAGCACCATCACAGACTCTTCTATCAGTGACGAGGAATTTTGCAATTTGATCTTTGGTGCCATTTTAGATCAGGAAACAAAAAGCTGGTTTACGATTCGCAGCGATACTGTCAGCAAATTGAAAAACAACCATATCAATATTCCGAAAATACTCAGAGATTTGTTTTCCTCTGCGGAAGAACACAGGATCACAGAACATTTTGAAAAAGAAATCTTTACGCTTTTAGAGCCATTAAAATTAAATGTTATGAAAGCTTCTTTTTTAACAGTTTTGGAAAATGAAGATACCATTCATCCAAAGATTAAAAAGGAAGTGATGCAGTATGCCGAAACAGATCAAATGCTGCCCTTTTTGGTTTTGCTGTTTCGCATTTCGATGCTGCATGAAAATAAGTTGAAAAAAGAACCGATGCAAGCGGTTCCCATTTCCGTTTGTGAGAAGGAACTTTCTTTTGAAGAAAAGAATCGCAGATTTTGTTTTTATCTTTCAGCCTTTCAAAATGAAAACATAAAAAAGATTGAAATTGCCACACAAGTCGGATTACAGTTGATCGAAAATGAGCAGATGAATTATGCCATGATTCGTTTTTTGGAACGCGGCGGGAAACTTTCTATTTTGATCAATTCCGAGGAAAAGCGATGGGAGATCGGAGATCATATGAAAAGTGAAGATCGGTATTATATCAAAACGGAACAATGTATTGCATATTGGAAAAGATTAAAAATCAAATTTCCCAAATCATTGACTATTTTTGTTACGGAGATTCCACTTTTGCATTCTATTTTTTTCACGGCAATAGAAGAAGAAATAGATTCTGCAATATATGTTGCGTACTATACGTATACAGCCTATAATTTAGAATCTGTTCCGCAGCTTCTTGTGCATCCAGAAGAGGAATATTTTGATATTTATCTTTCAGAACTGCGTTATTTGCAGGAACATGCGGAAGAAATCATTTGATTTTTGTTTGCATTTGTGATGTGATTTTGGAAAAGGGAGATGGGTAGAATGGTTCGGGTTGCAATTGTAGATGATGAGATAACCATTTTGAAAAAAATACAAGCAATGATTATGCAGGAATTCGATGTTCACAGAATTGATTGTCGTTATTTTTCTTATACATCTGCAAAAGATTTTATAGATGCACAGAAAAAACAGCCATTTGACATTGCTTTTTTAGATATCATTATGCCCGAATATACCGGTTTTCAAGCTGCAGCAGAAATACGAAATCTGCAAAATCAAACCTATATTATTTTTATCACATCCAATGATGAGAGTGTATATGATTCTTTTGATTTCCAACCCTTTCAGTTTATATGTAAGGATTGTGATGACATTTTTCAAAATCGAATTAAGCATGTGATCGCAAGTTTGGTGCGTCATCTGAAACAGAATCGTACACTTATATTTCAATTGCCCTTTTCTGAAGAAAAGAAAGTGAAAATCAGCGATATCATTGCACTCAAGAGCGATCGGAATTATTTAGAAGTCAATTGTTGTGATGGTTCTACTTTACGGGTTCGGGGTAAGTTGTCCGAAATGGAAACAGAACTACTTTCATATGATTTTATCCGTGTTCATAATCGTTGGCTCATAAATATGCGTCATATCCGTCTGCCGGATTATCCCAATGAAGAAGTGATTATGATTCATGATTTGGCAGTTCCTTTGAGTCGAAGCCATAAGAATGAACTGAAGAAAAAATATGCCGAATATTTGAGGAGCAGTACATAATGTATCATAATCTTTGGAATATATTTGAAGTACTTGTAGATATATATGAGGGATTTAATGTTTATTATTTTATATTTTCATTTTTAGATTATAATTTTAAAAAACAAAAGAATAAGATCATATTTTCCTGTGGGGCACTTATACATGCCTGCCTCGTTTTATTTTTTAATATGTTAATGTTCTATGAAGGAGTTTGGGGCTCTATATACATTATTTTTACGTTTATATACACTTTGATTTTTGTACATCGAGGCGTTATTAAAACGTTTTTTGTTACTATGTTAGCATATATATGGGTACTTTCTATTAATGCATTTTTTAACGTATTTATCAGCAGTATTGCAGATTTTAACCTTGTTGCACTTTATACAGAACAGAATGTCGAACGATTTGTATTTATCCTATCTGTTCAGCTTTTCGTAACCTATATTTATCGTCTGATGCTAAAAATTTTTAAAAAGAATGAAATTCGTTTGCAGGCAAGAGAGTGGTTGCTGATTTTAATTGTATTTCTGCTGTCTTTTTGTATTATTTTGATGATCCATGCAGTACAATTAAATTGTCATTTTTCTGTTAAGTATCATAATCTTTTGTTTCTTTCCAGTTTCGGACTGCTCTTAATTAATGTGGTATGTTATTATATGATTATTGAGCTAAGCAAAGCGAATGCAATGAAAATGGAACATGAGTTGCTTTTGATGGAATCGAATTATAGGAAGCAATATGCAGAGAATGTGAAAAATCAGTACGAAGAAATTCGTCGGATTCAACATGATATGAAACACAGCTATTATGTGATTCAACAATTGGTTGTAGAGGAACGTTATGAGGAACTTCAGCAGTATTTGCCGCAAATGAGCAAGCAGATTTGTTTTGCAGAGTCTATGGTTACAACCAATCACGCAATTATTAATGCGATTCTGAATCTTAAATTGAGTACGGCGAAAAAACAAGGGATTAAAACACTTTGTAATACCATAAAGGATTTTCATATTGAACAGGTGGAGGAGGTTGATCTATGCCATTTACTGGGAAATTTATTGGATAACGCCATCGAAGCAGCCGCACAATGTTCGTCGGGAAAGACAAAATACATGGAAATCTCCATCACAGAGCGAAATCAGTTCCTTTTCATCATTGTAAAGAATTCCTATAACCAAGAGAAATTACCACCAGATTTGCAAACCAGCAAATTGAATAAAATAGAACATGGGTTTGGCGTGAAAACGATTAAACGAATTGCAAAAAAATACAATGGATTTGCAGACTTTTATATAGAAAATGATTTATTTTGCTGCAATGTTACTCTTCAAATAAAATAATATCTCTACTTTAAAAGGCGATGTACAGCATACATCGCCTTCGTTTTTTACTAAACTTCCCTAAATGATGAAAAACGTCCCTATTTTCTTGACAATTTCTGCGGGCATGCTATAATATAAACAGGATGTGACAAGAATGATTGATAAACTTTCAAAGCGGATAACATCATTTTTAATTCATGAAGAAAGTATTTCGGAAGAGAATGCAGAAATTTATCAATATGGTGTGGAAATTACCATTTCCTCTGTTTTAAATGTTGTTTTAATTATGCTTGTGAGCGTTTTTACGAAAAGCATTCTTTCAGGGGCTATTTTCCTAATGATATTTATTACGTTGCGTCAATTTTCAGGAGGATATCACGCTACAACATATTTTCGATGTAATGTCATTTTTTTATTTACATATATTTTTGTATTGCTTATGAGCAGATATGTTGTGATTTCTTTTTGGGCAAATAGTATTTTTATTTTATTGGGCATAATTGGTTTGCTGCTGTTTGCACCAGTTCCAAATGTTCATAAGCCGCTTACAAGAGATGCCTGTAAAAAGAATAAAAGAAATGCAATTATCATTTATATTTTATTTTCATTGATAGAATTATTGCTATTTGAAGCAATTCCTTATTATAGTCGAGTATTGTTTTTTACTCTTATGTCAATTATGATGTTAATCATTTTTGAGATATTTATGCAAAGGAGTGGATTACATGAAAGTACAAAAAATAGTTGCTAATGCAACAGCAAAAGTAGCAAAGGCAATGGCAGTAAAGGCTTGCGGTGCAGCTTCTATGTGGGGTTCTTATCAGCCAAGAGAACCAAAGGCTTTGAAGCGTCTCAAGAAGTAAGCGAAAAACCGTAATTCTGCACGGAATCCGATCGTTTTCCTAAAAGCCGATCGTATACATATCGTTTCGTTCGGTGAGTAGGGGAAACAATTGGATTTTAAATGAAAGCAATGTATTTATATTGTTATATAAATACTAAATAATACATATTTAAGAGGTGCAAAATGAGAAAATGTATATTTTTTCAGATTATGATATTCAGAAATTTAGTTGATAGGAATGCACCGCGGTTATATCGTATAACCAGAATAATTAAATAAGCTGGCTCCCTCAATCTTTTACGGCATAACGTAAGTTTTTCAAGCGAACGTTATGCCGTATTTTTCTTTTTTACGAGATGCCTGGAGCTTTTTAACCATATGTGTAATGACATCTGCCAATTCGCATAAAAAAAGTGAATCAATCACGATATGTACTTGATTTTGCAACAAAAAAAGCGTATAATATAGAAAAAGACAAGAAAAATGAAATTGACAGGGGAATACGCATGAAAAAGCATTGCAACGTTTTAATTTTGTCCGTTACGGCGGGCAATGGACATAATTCCGCAGCAGCAGCATTGAAGGAACAATTTGACCGGATGGAAATAGCATGTCATATTATGGATCTCTTTCAGTATCTTTCTCCTATGGCAGCGAAATTGATTTCAGATGGGTATGATCAACTAACCAAACGATTTCGATTGGTTTGGAAAATTGGATATGGTGTGGCACTGCATGACACAACTTTTAAAATTCCACCTCGATTGATTGCCAGTCCGTCCAATTTGCAAAGTATGGAACAATATTTGCATGATCAAGATATTACACATGTGGTTTTTACACATCCGTTTGCTGGTGTACTTTTGCAAACATTGAAGAACTATCAGGCAATTGGACTGCCGACATTTGGTGTCCTGACAGACTTTACAATCCACCCATACTGGTGTGACTGTACTGCCAATGATTATTTTATTCTTCCTCATGCAGCTTTAATTCCCGCAGCGGAGAAAATAGGATTTCGTAAGAAGCAGCTAAAAGATTTTGGAATACCAGTTTCTACTGCATTTGCAGAACGTCCTGAGAAACTGACTGCAAGGGAACTTCTGGAAATGCCAACAGACTTACCAACTGTGTTAGTAATGGGTGGTGGTGTCGGTTATGGAAATCTGGTAAAGACGGTGCAGGAGATTGACGAGCATGCACAGTATCCCATGCAGATTATTGTGGTCTGTGGTAGAAATACGGAAAGCCGTGAGGAACTGTTGCAGTTACAGGCAGCCGGCAGTTTTTCGCATGTTGTACATATTTATGGTTTTACACGTCAGGTGCCACTTCTGATGGCAGCATCCGATTGTATTATCACAAAGCCGGGTGGTATTACTACGGCGGAAGCTTTGGCTGCTTCTTTGCCGATTGTTGTCAGCAAACCAATTCCGGGACAGGAAGAAAAAAATGTAGACTTTTTAATGCAGTATGATGCCGTTTGTGTGCCGGAGAAGTATCGGCTTTCGGGTGCTTGTGCAGCAGACTTATTATTTGATGCGACAAAGCTTCAGCAGTTCGTTCAACATGCTTCCCAGATTGCAAAGCCGTATGCTGCGAGGGATATCTGTGAATTTGTACGACAGTGTGAATAAATGATTCATCTTATATACTGCCCTCTATTGCAAACAACATCGTTGTTTGCAATAGAGCCAAGTATAAAGTCCCCAAAAATACATGAATTTTGTATCCTTCACCGCAGAAAAATAGGAATTTTTATTTTGGATGGTCGTTTTTGATGTTGTTGTGTTTTGTTTCTGATGTTTTTGATGAAATTGAATAAAATCGGCAAAACCTATTGACATTTTTTCAGTCGATATGCTATAATGTAGGTAAACATCCTGTAAAGTGTTGTGTGCAATGCAGAGCAGGATGGAAATACTATCTGAAGGAGAAATGCCGTGTTGTATGGTGGAATCCATTCAGATTTAAGGAGGAAACGCACTATGAAAATGACGATTACTGCAAAAAAAATGCAAATCCCACAAAACTTTACGGAGTACGCTGAAAAGCGGCTGAATTCCAAGCTGGACAAGTTCTTTGGCGAAGAAGCAGACGCAAAAATTACAATGGCAACGCACAAAAATCTGATCGTAATTGAATTGACGGTCGATTATAATAATATGATTTATCGTGCAGAGCAGTCTGCTGTGGACAAGGAAGATGCACTGGATGCTGCCATTGATAAGATCATCCGGCAGATTCGGCGGAACAAAACACGTGTGGAAAAGAAGCTGAAAGAATCCGCTTTTCAGGATGTCTATGAGGATGTTGTGACAGAATCGGATTATGAGGTCATCCGACACAAGAAGTTTGTAATGCATCCAATGGATGTGGAAGAGGCAATTCTGCAAATGAACCTGTTGGGGCATACATTCTTTATGTTCTTGAATGCCAACACCGGTGAAACCAATGTGGTTTATAAGCGTGCAGACGGTAAGTATGCCGTTTTGGAGCCGGTTGTGGAGTAAGAACTTTTTAAAATGTGACGAAATGGAAATGGGGACTTCGCTGTAAAAACGGAGTCCCTTTGCTGTTTGTTTGGAGAAAATCGAGAAAGGAACGAGATGCCGTATGCAAATGGAAACCATTATTCAGCAGCGAAAACTGGATGCAGATGTTTTACAGCAATTACTGCTTCATGACCAATGGGATACGATTTTGCAGCAGACTGCTGACAAGGTAAGACGGCTGGTTTATGGGGATGCGGTCTATATTCGAGGCTTAATTGAGTACACCAATATCTGCAAAAATGACTGTTACTACTGCGGCATTCGCTGTGGGAACAAACGGGCTATTCGCTATCGGTTGGACAAAGAGGAGATTCTTTCCTGTTGTAAAGAGGGATATGCACTTGGATTCCGAACATTTGTATTGCAGGGTGGAGAAGATCCTGTTTCTACAGATGCATGGATCTGTTCGGTTGTTTCTGCGATTCGAGAGCGATTTCCGGACTGTGCCGTGACGCTTTCCATTGGGGAGAAAAAAAAAGAGAGCTATCAGGCATATTACCGTGCGGGTGCAGTTCGTTATTTGCTGCGGCATGAAACAGCCAATCCGGCACATTATCGGCATTTGCATCCTGCTTCCATGTCGTTGGAGAATCGGAAACGTTGTTTGTATGACTTGAAAGAAATCGGCTATCAGGTCGGTTCTGGTTTTATGGTTGGCTCGCCAGGACAGACGGTTTCCAATCTGTTAGAGGATTTACAGTTTTTACAAGAATTGCAACCAGATATGATCGGTATTGGTCCGTATATTGCACAGAAAGATACACCATTTGCCGGCTGTCCGAATGGTAGTTTGCAGATGACGCTGCGGCTGCTGTCTATTTTGCGGCTGCTTTTTCCTTATGCACTGATTCCAGCTACTACGGCACTGGGGACGATTCACCCGAAAGGTCGGGAATTGGGGTTGCAGGCTGGTGCGAATGTTGTAATGCCCAACTTGTCACCAGTTCGGGTGCGAGCACTTTATACTTTGTACGATGATAAAATTTGTACTGGAGAAGAGGCAGCACAATGCCGACACTGTTTGGAACAGCGAGTACGGGCGGCAGGTTATCGGATTGTCACAGATATTGGAAATGTCAAGCGAGAAAAATGACTTTTTATATTGGTATTATCTGGGCATTTTTCTGAAAAACAGTCCAAAAAATGGGCGTTAATTGAAAAAGTGAGGAAAAATATGGAATATAGAATGAGATGCAAATTGGTATATTCTCATGCTATACTGGGAAAATTTGTGATTGTCAGCGATGGGGAACAAATTACAGATATTTTTATAGAGGCAGAAGAACAGCCTTCCGATTTGGCAGATGGTCGGGAGCAGACGGTTTTGCAAACAGCTTCAGCATGGCTGGATGCTTATTTTGCCGGAAAGCAGCCTGCACCGTCTGCTTTGCCGCTTTGCCCGAAAGGAACTGCATTTCAGCAGATCGTGTGGAAACGGCTGCTTGAAATTCCATATGGAGAAACGATTTCCTATGGACAGCTTGCAGCAGAATTGGCAGTGCAGATGGGAAAACAAAGGATGTCAGCACAGGCAATCGGTGGTGCAGTTGGTCGGAATCCCATTTCGATTGTGATTCCCTGTCATCGTGTGATTGGAGCGAATGGCAGACTGGTCGGCTATGCGTTGGGTTTAGAGCGAAAACGCTGGCTGCTGCAACATGAAACGGGAAGAGAATGGTGCATTTAAAAATGTTTCCCCAAGAAATCCGAACATGCATTTTTATCGGACTCACATTAAAAAACACCGTCTGACAAGCTGTCGGACGGTGTTTTTCTGCACATTTTTCGTTTGGCTGCATACACTATAGCATCTATAACATATTGTGACAGAAAGGGGTGTTGTTGTATGACAACCCTATTTGGCATCGCCATTTTAGTTTCCATTTTGGCACTGATTGAAGGAATCTGCATTTGCACCAGAAGAAAACTGTATCCGCAAAAAAAACCGGCAGATTGTTATCTGTTGCTGCCTATGCTGGAATTTCATCCGGACTGGCAGGCAGAATTGAATCATCTGTTTTCGGATTTACAATGGCAGGAATCCCTGCAAACTGCAAGGATCTATCTTCTGCTTCCAGCAGAGGAAACAGAACAATCTATAGAAATCCGGCAGTATTGTAGGACGCATTCTCGATTCCAATGTGGAACCTTTTCAGAATTGGAGAAAATTTTGCTGGATGCTCGTTTTCCGTCGAAAAATGATTGCATTTTGTCAAAAGAAATAGTATAATAAAAAGGAAACCAATGAAACGGGAAAGGAGAGATGCAGTTGGAACAGGCAACGCTGCATATAGAGGGTGCAGTGGAACACGTTTTGTACCGCAATGAGAACAATGGGTATACGGTTCTGGATTTGGATGCAGGCGGTACATTGATTACTGTGGTTGGAGAGTTGGGCGATGTGGAAGAAGGAGAACAGTTGGCATTAGACGGCGTTTATGTCAATCATGTTCGCTTTGGGGTACAGTTTCAGGCACAGTATGTGGAACGAAAACTGCCAGCAGACGCTGTGAATATTCAGCGGTATCTCTCTTCTGGTGTCATCAAAGGGATTGGCCCTTCCCTTGCCAAAAAAATTGTCACAGCATTTGGCAGCCGAACACTGGAAATCATGGAAAAAGAGCCGACCAGATTACTGGAAATCCGTGGGATATCTCCGAAAAAATGCGAAGCCATTGCACAGGAAGTGCAACAGATTTTTGCGTTGCGAAGGCTGATGCTGTTTCTGGCACAATACGGTATTCGCTCCCGTTACGCCATGCGGATTTATCAGCGGTATGGAAGCGGTGCACAGGAATTGATTTGTGCGAATCCCTATCTTTTGTGCGGTGCTGGGGTAGAGTTGCCGTTTGAGAAAGCGGAAGTGCTTGCAAATGCGATGCAAATACCAAAGACGGCTGTCCAACGGATTGTTGCTGGAACGAGATATATTCTGGAGCACAATGCTCACAATGGGTATACCTGTTTGCCACTTGACCGTTTGCAGCCAAAAGTTTGCGAATATCTACAGGTGACAGAGGAAGATTTTACGGTTGCTTATGAAGCGGCACAAAAGGATGACTGGCTGGTTGCTTATCAGAAAGGAGAACGGACATTTGTCTATTTGCCGGAGTATTATCGGGCGGAACGGTATATTGCAGACCGTATCTGCGTTTTGCGGGACTTTACAGCACCGGAAGACAACGATGCCTATCGCAGTATGATTGCCAAAGAAGAAGCAGAACAGGGCATTCAATATGCTGATCTGCAACGGCAGGCAATTTTGTCGGCATTGTCCAGAGGGCTGCTGATTCTGACCGGCGGGCCCGGAACAGGAAAGACGACAACATTAAACGGAATGATTTCTCTCTATGAGAAACAGGGCTATCAGGTGATGATTGCCGCTCCGACCGGACGGGCGGCACAGCGAATTTCTGACCTGACGGGTTACGAAGCGAAAACCATTCATCGGCTGCTGGAAGTGGAATTTGATATGGCAGGCATGACAAAATTCCGTCACAATGAGACGAATCCTTTGTCCTGCGATGTGATTGTGATTGATGAGATGTCGATGGTGGATGTGCTGTTATTTGAGAGTCTGCTGCGAGCATTGCGTTTGAGTTGCAAAGTGATTATGGTGGGAGACAGTGACCAGCTGCCTTCCGTTGGAGCAGGCAATGTGCTGAAAGATTTGATTGACAGTGGACAAGTTCCGGTGGTCGCCCTGACGCATATTTTCCGGCAGGCACAGCAAAGCTGCATTGTGACAAACGCCCACAAGATTATTACAGGGAATTATCCCGATTTGCAGCAGAAACAGGCAGACTTTTTCTTTTTTCAACGGCTGCAAACAGAGGATGCCACACAATTGATTCTGGACTTGGTGAAAACACGTCTGCCAAACGCCTACCATTATCGTCCGATGGAAGATATTCAGGTGATTACACCGTCCCGAAAGGGACTGCTGGGCGTGATTGAGTTAAACCGCCGTCTACAGGCAGTCTTGAATCCGCCAGAAACCGGAAAGCAGGAATGCAAATCGGTTCTCTATACCTTTCGGGAAGGGGACAAGGTGATGCAGACCCGCAACAATTATGATATGGAATGGCACAAAGACGGCGAGGCAGGAGCTGGCATTTTTAACGGCGATATTGGAACGATTCTCACGTTACAGCCGAAAACTGGTGAGGCAGTTGTTTGCTTTGACGGTCGGAGTGCTGTTTATACATTTGACCAGATGGAACAGTTGGAACTTGCTTATGCGATTACGGTGCACAAGAGTCAGGGCTGTGAATTTGAAGCGGTTATCATTCCGCTGTTAGGTGGATTTGAAAAATTATATTACCGAAATTTGCTCTATACAGCGGTAACCCGTTCCAAAAAACTTTTGATTCTCATCGGGTCGCAGAAAAAAATTTATCAAATGGTGGATAACAATCGGCGGTGTCATCGTTACACCTGCCTGAAGCATATGATGACAGAGGGGGCTTCTCATGCGGCAGATACCGAAACCGCTGCGGAACAGTTACCACTTTCTGATTGACATTTTGTTTCCAAATCGCTGTCCTTGTTGTGATACTATCATTGCATGGGACGAGTTGATTTGTGAGACCTGTCGTATGGAAACCATGCTGGACGAAGCCACTTTGTGCAGCGGCTGTGGAAAGGCATTCGCAAATTGCATGTGCAAAGAGGGACTGCTGTTTGATGGGGCAACGGCTGCCTGTCGTTATGAAGGACGGGCAAGGCAAGGGGTGCTCTCTTTAAAAGAAGCAGAAAATCTCAACTTTGCATGGTATAGCGGTAGGATATTGGGTGAACATATCTTACAGAAGGAAGATTGGATGATGGCAGATGCCATCGTGCCGGTGCCAATGCAGCGGTATCAGCGGATTCTGCGGGGACAAAATCCGGCAAAACGCATTGCAGATGCCATTTCTGAAGTGACAAATATACCAGTACGAACGGACTTGCTTTGGAAAAAAACGGGAGGTGTGCCGCAGCATACGTTAAATGCCGTACAGCGGCGGCAGAATGTCCTGCAATTTGCAGCGGCAGAGATTCGGCTGGATGGCTATATTTTGATACTTTGTGATGATGTATTGACGACTGGCAGCACTGCAAACCGTTGTGCAGAATTGCTGAAACAGTGCGGTGCTGAAAAAGTGTTCGTTGCAGCGGCAACAACAACGGAAAAAACATAAAAACATAGCGATAGAAAAAGAAAGAGGGAGACCATTTATGGCAACAACAGACATCGGGATTGATTTGGGTACTGCAAATACCGTCATTACTTTGGGAAAACGAGGCGTCGTATTGCGGGAGCCATCTGCAATTGCCTATCATCTGCGGACAAAAGAAGTATTGGCAGTGGGTACGGCTGCCTATGAAATGATTGGAAAAACGCCGGACTATATTACTGTTGTTCGACCGCTTTCCAATGGTGTGATTTCAGATGATCGAATGGCACAGTATATGATACGGGATTTTATTTTGCGTGTCACAGGAAAACGGCTGATTAAGCCGAGAATTATCATCTGTGTGCCGTCATTTATTACAGATGTAGAAAAACGTGCTGTCGTAGAAGCAGCCATGAGTGCCGGTTCCCGAAAGGCATATCTGATTGACGAGCCAATTGCGGCTTTGATTGGAGCAGGCATCAATATTGGCAAGGCAAGAGGGAATATGATTGTAGACATTGGCGGCGGAACAACGGATGTGGCAATCGTTTCGATGAACGGCATTGTGACTTCCCATTCCATTAAGGTTGCCGGTAACACGCTGGATCAGGCGATTATTCGTTATGTGCAGACAAAATATAAGCTTCTGATTGGGGAACGCATGGCAGAACGGGCAAAAATCCAGCTGACCAATTTGTTTGACCCACGGGAAGATGTAACCATGTATATTAAGGGACGGAATCTGGTAAGTGGTATGCCGGAGCAGGTGGAAATCAGCGAAACGGAAATTTTTGCTGCAATTGAAGATGAGGTATCCGATATTATTGAAGCAATTAAAACTGTCTTAGAAGAGACACCACCGGAGTTGGTCGGTGATATTTATGAAAATGGTGTCTTGATGGCAGGCGGTGGAGCAATGCTGGGCGGTCTGCGGAAACTGGTGGAGCATACATTGAAAGTCAAGTGCGTCGTAGCAAAGGATGCTTTGAACTGCGTGGCAAAGGGAACTGCCATTGCCTTTAAGAATGTAGACAACCTGTTGGACGGATTTGAGAATATTGCCATTTATCAGTACCAGTCTTAAGGAGACAGAGAGGATGGTTGTATGGCAAAATCAAAAACAGTTTTTCGCTGTCAGCAGTGCGGCTTTGAAAGTGTGAAGTGGAACGGAAAATGCCCTTCCTGCGGCACATGGAACAGTCTGATAGAGGAGGCAGTGCAGCCTGTCGCAGTTGGCACCGCTTCTGCCAGAAAAAAAACAGATCTGTCGGATTTTATTCAGGCATTAGAGGCAGTCAGCACACAGGAGGATATTCGTTATCATACCGGTATCGGGGAACTGGATCGGGTACTGGGCGGCGGTCTGGTCAAGGGTTCCATTGTGTTGCTGGGCGGAGAACCGGGCATTGGAAAAAGTACGCTTCTTCTGCAAATCTGTGAGTTTTTAGGAGCATCGCATTCTGTGCTTTATGTCTCCGGAGAGGAATCCACCAAGCAAATCAAACTGCGTGCAGAACGTCTGCATGTGACAACGGATAGTCTCTATTTGCTGGCAAACAATGATGCCCAGAGTATTTGTGATACCATTGCAGCTTGTGAGCCGGAGATTGTCATCATTGACTCCATTCAGACAATGCAGCTGCCGGAGCTTTCTTCCAGTCCGGGCAGTCTGACGCAGGTGCGGGAGTGTACCAATCTCTTTATGCATACAGCAAAACAATATGAGATTCCAATTTTTATTGTGGGACATGTCAATAAAGATGGAGCGATTGCAGGACCAAAGGTTATGGAGCATATTGTGGATACGGTGTTGTACTTTGAGGGCGACCGAAAATATTCCTATCGGATTTTACGGGCGGTCAAGAACCGATTCGGCTCTACCAATGAGATTGGTGTATTTGAAATGCTGGAGCAGGGATTGCAGGAAGTGTTAAATCCGTCTGCCATGCTGTTAGAAGACAGACCCGTCAATGTTTCCGGAACATGTGTCACCTGTGTGATGGAAGGTTCCAGACCGATTCTGGCAGAGGTACAGGTTCTGGTAACGAAGAGCAGTTTGCCCAGTCCGAGACGTATGGCGAATGGATTTGATTTTAATCGGGTTGCGATTATTCTGGCGATTTTGGAAAAACGCTGCGGTTTGTTTTATGGCACATTGGATGTTTATTTGAATGTGGTCGGTGGATTTCGGTTAGATGAGCCGTCTGGTGATTTGGCGGTGGCACTGTGTCTTTATTCTTCTCTGCGGGACAAGGCAATTGACGAACATGTGGCAGCATTTGGAGAACTGGGGCTGGGGGGAGAAGTACGCAGTATCTCCAATCTGACGCAGCGGATTCGGGAAGCAGAGCGAATGGGATTTACCACTTGTATCATTCCAAGACAATCCATGCATGGCTTTCGAGCTTCTGACTTTCAAATTCAGCTGGTCGGGGTTCGTACTTTGAAAGAAGCGTTTGATTTTTTGGAAAAATGAGATATCATGCGATTTGTACAAAGACAGATAGTGTCTCGTCTTGAGATGCTGTCTGCTTTTTTGTCATTCTGCATAGATTCTATTGGAAATGCAATTTCCAGTGAAAAAAAGACACCGGATTTTGACAGAGAATGCATCGTCCTTTCCTTTATAATAATGAATGATTCCGTTGTGTTCGTAAATTGAAAAAGAAGAAAGGACGTATCGCTATGCAACATCTACACGCCGTCAGACAGAATGCTTTCCCCAAAATTCTGTGGGAAGCCGGTATTGCTTTTCTTTCCGGACTGGTTTTTTCTGGTGCGGAAATTGGAAGTTTACCGTCACCATTGCCGATTGCCATTGCTGGGTGTCTTTCCAGTACGGGAGCGGTTGCCGTATTAGTGGGAACGATGCTGCGATATTTTATGAGTGATTTGTTCTTAGAACGGTTGCCATTGCTTTGTGCCCTGCTGCTGGTGACCTGTAGTCGCCTGTTTTTGCGTAGTCATACTTCTGCCATTTTTCTTTCGCTTTGTACTGGCATTTGTACCTTGTTGAGCGGTGTTCTGCTCTCCTTTCTTCAACAGAAGAGCGGACAGGATGTCCTACTGTATGTGATGACTGCCTGCTTGGCAGGTACAACGTCATGGTTTTTACATACGGTTCTTTCTGGTTTGCAAAATCAACAGAAAATTCAGCTGAAATCTGCGACCGGTTGTGCAGCTGCCATTGTGTATATTCTCTGTATTTCGGCATTGACTTCTTTTGATTATCCGTTTATGAATGTTGGGCGAATTCTGGGGATTGCCGTCACATTGTTGGCAGCACGGCGATTTCGCTATATGGGCGGTGTCATTTGCGGTGCATTAACTGCATGTGGAACGATGCTTTGTGCCGGAGAATTGGGGATGCCGCTGCTTTTTTTACCGATTACTGGATTGTTAGCAGGGTATCTGGTGGATCGTGGAATTGGTCTGATGACGGTACTTTTTTTTCTCATCAATGCACTGGCACAGTTGACCGTTAGTCTACAGGTGATTACCTTCTCCTCTATAGGGGATTTATTTTTGGGGTGTATTGCCTTTTTGCTGCTAAATAATATCTGTTTTGACCGTTGGCTGATTACTGCCAACAGCAGTTATGACAGCACCATGCAAACCATCTCCACACGTTTGCAGTTTATGGCAGAAGCCATTCATAGTGTGCGGGAGGATACGGGGGAGATTGCGGCTTTATTGCAAAAACAAAAACCGGAGCCGGTGAAGGAAGCTGTCTGCGAGCGAGTGTGTGCCGCTTGTCGGGAACAGCATGATTGTTGGGAGTTACAGCATACGAGAACGGATGCCGCTTTTTCGGATATGGCAAGGCAGCCTGTTTCTACTTTGCCGGAAGTACCGGAGAGCCTTTCTAATTGTCCGAATGCAGAACGTTTGCAGCAGCAGTTTTATCGGGAAAAACGACGGGCACAGCTGGAGACGATGCAGACATCCCGTATGGAGGCAAGTCGTCATATTTTATTCGAGCAGCTGCAAGCAACAGAAGATTTGATTGCCTCTGTTGGGGATCGCATGACTGTGCGGTACAGTACAGAACTGACCGACCGGATTTGCTGTTTTCTGGAACGATATGGTTATGATTTCGACTATGTGATTGCTTATTATACGGCAAAGGAACGGCTTGTGGTGGAGTTGTACTGCAAGGATCGTTCTTTGGACAGCTGTATGCCTGCCATCTGTCATATGCTTTCGGAATCGCTGGGCATTTCCCTGCAAGAATTGGAACCGGTTCGTACTCGTTCAACGATGCGGTATCGGATGTGTCAGACCATGCGGTATCAGCTGGAACAGTATACCGTTTCGGTTCCAGCAACGGAGGAGGAAGAGATGTCAGGAGATACTGCAATCCGATTTCAGGATGGAACGGGCTGCACTTATATTGTGCTCTCTGACGGAATGGGGACGGGTGCAAATGCTGCGGTCGAATCCAAAATGACAGCAGAAATGTTTCGCAAGTTGATTTGCAGCGGCATTTCTCATACTGCCGCCATTCGGCTTATGAATGGATTGATGGTGACAAAATCTGCGGGAGAAGCGTTTGCTACACTGGATGCTGCCTGTGTGGATTTGGATGATGGAAAGCTGACGTTATTGAAATGTGGTGCTGCTTCTACTCTGATTCGGCAGGGGAATACCATTTTGCGAATTTGTGCTCCAACGTTTCCCATTGGGTCAACTGCGGTTTGTGATTTCTATGAAAAACAGATTTCGTTATCTGAAAATGATGTGTTTGTTATGGTTTCAGATGGTATTCACGAAACGGAGTACCAATTTATTAAAGAGTTGTTGTTGTCAACCGATGATATTCATCGGTTGGCAGAAGAGATTTGTGCTAAGGCAGACATTTTTTCGGGTGGAAAACACCGGGACGATATTACAGTAACGGTTGTAAAACTGTGCAAAAATACAAATTGATTTTACCGCTTCTTTTCATACATATAACCGGAATTCTGCGACAACCGTGAAACTATTTTTGTGCATTTTATACAAAAAGAACAGTTGGAAATTATCGTGGTCTATAAAAATGTAAGCAGAAATCAAAAAAGGCTTGAATCTTGTTGTAAAATATGATAAAATATGAATACCGGAAAAAAAGGAGGGCACATCATGCTGTCAACAAATAAAGCAAATGAAAACGACTTTCCGTTGTACTTATTCCATCAAGGAAAAAATGCAGAAGCAGGAAAATTTTTCGGTGCACATGCATTTAAGCGTGGTAGAGGAAGCTATCATCGGTTTCGAATATGGGCACCAACTGCAAAAAGTGTTTCTGTCATTGGCTCGTTTAATGAATGGGATAGAACGCAAAACCCGATGGAAAAAATTTCAGACACGGTATGGGAAGTTGTCATTCCAAAATTGAAGCAGTTTGATCTCTACAAATATAGTATTGAAACGAAGGATGGACGCATTCTTGAAAAAGCAGATCCTTATGCTGTGCACTTTGAAACACGACCCGGTACGGCTTCTAAATTGTTTGAAAGCAGTTATCAATGGGAAGATGCAGCATGGATGCAGGCAAGAAAAAAGAAAATTCCTTATAAGGAACCAATGAATGTTTATGAAGTACATCTCGGTTCCTGGAAACATCATGAGGATGAGCAATTCCCAAGTTATATCGGATTTGCACAGGAAATCATTCCTTATTTGCAAAAAATGTCCTATACCCATGTGGAATTTATGCCATTGACGGAATACCCGTTTGATGGTTCATGGGGTTATCAGGTAACCGGTTATTTTGCACCGACTTCCCGTTATGGGACTCCGGATGATTTCTGTAAGATGGTGGATTTGTTCCATCAGGCTGGCATTGGTGTGATTCTGGACTGGGTTCCAGCACATTTTCCAAAGGATGCTGCCGGTTTGTGTGAATTTGATGGTTCATATTGCTATGAATATGCAGATCCACTGAAAATGGAACATAAAGCTTGGGGTACACGGGTGTTTGATTACGGCAAGGGAGAGGTTTGCTCTTTCCTGATTTCTAGTGCCTGCAACTGGCTGGAGCATTATCATGTGGATGGCTTGCGGGTAGATGCTGTGGCATCTATGCTCTATCTGGATTATGACCGGCAGGAATGGAGACCGAATGTATATGGCGGTCATGAAAATCTGGAAGCTGTTGACTTCCTGCGGCACTTGAATGAGACGGTATTCAGCAGAAATCCGGATGTTCTGATGATTGCAGAAGAATCTACTGCATGGCCACTGGTGACAAAGCCAACAGATATTGGCGGTCTTGGTTTTAACTTCAAGTGGAACATGGGCTGGATGAATGATATGTTGAGTTATGTTTCTCTTGACCCGATTTACCGTTCCTATAATCACGATAAATTGACATTCTCCTTTTTCTATTGTTTCTCAGAAAATTATATTTTGCCAATTTCACATGATGAGATCGTTTATGGAAAATGTTCCATGCTGAAAAAAATGTCCGGCAATCCGGAGAATCAATATGCAACCTATCGAGCATTTCTTGCTTATATGATGGCACATCCAGGAAAAAAGCTGTTGTTTATGGGACAGGAATTTGCACAGATCAATGAATGGAACTATCAAACACAGTTGGACTGGAATCTGTTGGAAGAACCAGAACACCAAAAAATGCTGTTGTTCAGCGAATCATTGAATCGATTTTATCTGGAGCATGCACCACTTTGGCAGGATGATGATTCTTGGAAGGGATTCAGCTGGATTTCTAATGACGATTATCAGCAAAGTGTCATTGCATTCCGTCGCATTGATGATGACGGAAATGAAATTATGGTTGTCTGCAATTTCTGTCCAGTTTTGCGGAATGATTATTGTATTGGTGTACCGTATGTCGGAAAATATGAGTTATTATTTAATACAGATGATGTTGTATTTGGTGGAAGCGGTGTTTCTGAGAAATCGTTCCGTACGATTGAAGAGCCAATGCATGGATTTGAACAGCATATTTCTATGACACTGGCACCCCTTTCCGTTGTGTATTTGAAGCATGTACCAGTGAAAAAGCGGGCTTCAAAAAAGGGAACAGCAACAAAAGTTCATGTGAAACGAGAGAAAAAGCAACCTACAAAAAAATCAGAAGAGGCGTAAATCGTTTCTGCTTGTTTTCTCTGCTGCAATGCGGCAGGATTTATCATACAATGTATTTTTGTTAGGAGGAATACGAATGAAAATCAAGAAAAAATGTGTCGCTATGCTTCTGGCAGGCGGGCAGGGCAGCCGTCTGTATGCACTGACACAGAAAGTGGCAAAACCAGCAATTCCTTATGGCGGAAAATATCGTATTATTGATTTTCCGCTCTCCAATTGCACCAATTCTGGTGTGGATACCGTCGGGGTACTGACGCAGTATCAACCGTTGGTATTGAATGAGTATATCGGGAATGGACAGCCTTGGGATTTGGATAAGATGCATGGCGGTGTGCATGTTCTGCCGCCTTATCAGACCGCAGCTGGTGCTTCCTGGTATGAGGGAACTGCCAATGCCATTTATCAGAATATGGCTTTCATTGAACGGTACGATCCAGAATATGTCATTGTACTGGGTGGTGACCATATCTATAAAATGGATTATTCTAAAATGCTTGAATTTCATGTGGAAAATGATGCAGCAAGTACAATTGCTGTTATTGATGTGCCGAAGGAAGAAGCATCCCGTTTCGGTATTATGACTTGTGATGAAAACAGACGTGTGGTAGAATTTACGGAAAAGCCGAAGGAACCAAAGTCCACACTGGCATCTATGGGGATTTACATCTTTACCTGGAGTAAATTGAAGGCATATCTGATTGAAAATGAAAATGCCAATACCGGTTCCAAGGACTTCGGGAAAGATATTATTCCATCTATGCTGAAGAATGAAGAACGGCTGTTTGCCTATGAATTTGAGGGCTACTGGAAGGACGTTGGTACACTGGATAGTTTATGGGAAGCCAATATGGATTTGCTTAGTCCGAGTGTGCCATTGGATCTGTATGACCCAAAGTGGAAAATTTATTCCAGACATAATAATATGCCACCGCAGTACATTGGACCAAATGCTCATATTGAAAATTCTATGATTACAGAGGGAAGCAATGTAGATGGTACGGTTGACTTTTCTGTCATCTCTGCCGGTGTTACCATCGAAGCAGGTGCATCCGTTAAGTACAGCATTATCATGCCGGGCACGGTGATTAAGAAGGGTGCTGTTGTAGAATATGCCATTATTGGTGAAAATTGTATCATTGAGAGCGGTGCAAAAATCGGTAAGAGTCCGGAATCTGTTGCCAATCGGGATGATTGGGGAATTGCTGTACTGGGTCATGATATTACAGTTTCGGAAAACAAAGAAGTCGATCCAAAACAGATTATTTCAGCAAATTTATAAAAGGCGGTGGCAGAAATGGGTATGAACAATAAAGTATTAGGATTGATTTTTGCCAGCATCAATGACACCAATGTCATTGATTTGACAAAGTTGCGGACAATGGGTTCCATTCCGTTCGGCGGAAGATACCGTTTGATTGACTTTCCGCTTTCTAACATGGTAAACTCCGGCATTTCTGAAGTCGGTGTGATTACAAAGTCGAATTACGGTTCCCTGTTGGATCATCTTGGTTCCGGCAGAGAGTGGGACTTGACTGGTAAAACGGGTGGTTTGCATCTGCTTCCGCCGTTTAGCCATATGGGCGGCGGCATCTATCAGGGACGCTTGGAAGCTTTGAACAATGTCAGAGAATTTGTAGATCATTCAAAATCAGAATATGTCGTTCTTTCTAACTGTGATGTTGTAACAAATATTGATTTCAGTGCCGCTTTGCAGCAGCATATTGACACAGAAGCAGATATTACCATTATTTATGCAAAGGGTATGTACAACAATGAAAAGAATCCGTCTACCAATGTGCTGAGTGTCGATGCGGATCAAAATGTAACAGAAGTATTGATTACACCGGCAATTACTGGGGAGTGCAATGTTTCTCTTGAAATGTTTATTATGCGGACAGATTTCCTGAAGAAGATTGTACAGGAAGCTGCAAGCAAGAGCCAACATAGTCTGGTACGGGATGTTTTGCAGGGTAGAAAAGACGAATTTGTCATCAAGGGATATGAACATAAAGGCGTATTTACCAGAATTGACAGTCTGGCTGCTTATTATCAGGCAAATATGTCTCTGTTGGAAACAGAGAGCAGAACTGGCTTGTTCCGGGAAAATGCTCCGATTTATACGAAGGTTGGGGACAATGCTCCGGTAAAATACGGACTGGAATCAACCGTCAAGAATTCTCTTGTTGCAGATGGTTGTGTCATTGAAGGTCGTGTGGAAAACTGTGTTTTATTCCGTGGTGTCCATATTGGCAAGGATACCGTTGTGAAAAACTGTGTGTTGATGCAGGGTACACGTGTTGGTGAAAAGTGCAATATTGAAGCAATTGTAGCAGATAAGAATATTGAGATTTCCAATGAACGTGTTCTGACTGGTTCCGCAGACTTCCCACTCTATTTAGGAAAGAATGCAAAAATCTAATGAAGATTGGATAGAATAAAATCATCAGGAGCACTGTCTTGCAGTTTGCAGCAGTGCTTCTGTTGTAGTTACAGCAGAAAGCACGGAAAGGATGAGATACATTGAAAATTTTATATGCAGCAAGCGAGGCATTGCCATTTGCAGCCTCTGGTGGATTGGCAGATGTTGTGGGTGCACTGCCAAAGGCAATGATACAGCAGAAATGTGATTGCAGAATTGTACTGCCACTCTATCGGAGTGTCAAGCCTGCTGTGCGGAATCAGATGACATTTCTGAAGGATTTTACAGTAGAAATTGGATGGAGAAAGCAGTACTGTGGTATTTATACCATTCAGCGGAATGGTGTCATTTATTATTTGCTGGATAATCCTTACTATTTTATGCGAGACGGCATGTATGGTTTTCATGATGACGGAGAACGGTTTATTTTCTTTTCCAGAGCAGTTCTGGAATTGCTGTCAGAAGTGGAATTTTTTCCGGATTTCATTCACTGTAACGACTGGCAGACGGCAATGATTCCGGTTTACTATAATATTTTCTATAAGTACCGGCAAGGATATGAAAAAATAAAGACCATTTACACCATTCACAATATTCAATATCAGGGTGTTTACGGAAAAGAAGTCATTACAGAATTGATGGGGATTCCGACCTATTATACCAATTTGCTGGAATATGATGGATGTGTAAACCTGATGAAAGGTGCCATTGAAACGGCAGATTGTGTGACAACGGTTAGTCCAACCTATGCAAAAGAAATTCTGGATCCATGGTTTTCCTATGGTATGGATCGGGAGTTGGTACGCCGACAAGATGGAATCCGTGGGATTTTAAACGGGATTGATATAGAACTGTATAATCCAGAGACGGATCCGGAAATCAAGGAGCATTATAATATAAACCGCAGAACTGGAAAGAAAGCATGCAGAACAGATTTATTGGAAGAAATGAAATTGGAAGACAATGGTATGCCTGTGATCGGCATTGTGACACGATTTGTGGCACATAAGGGAATTCATTTGATTCAGTATGCATTTCAGGAGATGTTGGAACTGGGATGCCGGTTTGTTGTGCTGGGCAGTGGGGAAAAAATTTTTGAGGACTTTTTCCGGGAAATGCAGTTACAGCATCCAAATCAGGTTGCAGTACATATCGGCTTTTTGCCGCAGATGGCAAAGCGGATTTATGCAGGTGCAGATATTTTCCTGATGCCTTCTCAGAATGAGCCGTGCGGACTGGCACAGATGGTTGCCATGCGGTATGGTACGATTCCAGTGGTCAGAGAAACAGGTGGCTTAAAGGATACCGTGACGGATGCCGGCAGTATCGGTGGAAATGGCTTTACCTTTAAAACTTATGATGCGATGGATATGCTGGATGCCGTAAAGCGTGCTTGTGCGTTATATCAGGATAAAAGAAAGTGGAGTGCGTTGGTCAAGCGTGCAATGCTTTGTGATTTTAGCTGGAATACATCTGCAAAACAGTATCTGGAATTGTATGAGGAATTGATGGAAAAAGCGTAATTTTGCGAATAGAAAATAAGACCTGTTTGATTTTTGCTGTCAGTGATTGCAGAGAAAACAGGTCTTTTCCTGTATTTAGAAGAGATAGAGGATAGGAGCAGCAGTATGTATAAAATTTTTATCGTAGAAGACGATTTTACTATGGCAGAGGTCATGAAACGGCAGATCGAATCTTGGGGGCATTCTGTCCATCTGGCAGAGCAGTTTTCTAATATTCTTCCAGAATTTACGGAATATGATCCGCATATGGTGCTGTTGGATATTATGCTGCCGTTTTTTAATGGATATCATTGGTGCAGTGAAATTCGCAAAATTTCCAACGTCCCTGTAATTTTTATCTCCTCTGCATCAGATAATATGAATATTGTGATGGCAATGAATATGGGCGGCGATGACTTTATTGCAAAGCCGGTGGATTTGAATGTGATGATGGCAAAGATACAGGCAATGCTTCGCCGAACTTACGATATGGGTGGAAAAATTCCGGTGCTGGAACATCGTGGAGCTGTACTGAATCTGAATGATGCTGTTTTGACCTATCAGGATAAGCAACTGGAGCTGACGAAAAACGAATTTCGGATTTTGCAGGCGTTATTGGAACAGAAAGGGAAGATTGTCAGTCGAGACACCTTGATGACAAAACTCTGGCAGATGGACTGCTATGTGGAAGAAAACACCTTGACGGTGAATGTCACACGTCTGCGGAAAAAATTAGATAGTATCGGCTTAACCGGCTTTATCCGCACAAAAGTGGGCAGTGGTTATTTGATTGAATAACGGAGGTGCGGCAAATGCAGAAGAAAAAGGGGATTCCAATCCTATGGAGGTTTCTACGGGAGCAGTGGTTTTATCTGCTCTTGTTTCTTTTATTTGTTGTGTTGTTTACAGTGGTATTTTCTCTATATGATTTGGCATTAGAAGCCATTTGGTACAGTGCTCTGCTTTGCTTGGTGGTGGCAATCTTATTTCAAAGTGTTCGTTTTATACAATATTATCGAAATCATTGCTACCGGCAGACATTGCTGCATCATATTACGCTTTCCTATGATGACTTGCCGGCACCGTCTACTCTGGCGGAGCAGGATACACAGGAAATGGTGCGTACGTTGGGGAAGACCCATCACGATGCAATGACGGCATGGCAAACACAGCAAAAAGAAAATTTGGATTATTATAGTGCATGGGTGCATCAAATCAAAACGCCGATTTCGAGCATGAAGATGCTGCTGCAAAGTGAAGATACAGCGGAAAACCGTGCACTTTCTGCGGAATTGTTTCGGATTGAACAATATACAGAAATGGCATTGACATATCTGCGGCTGGACAGTAACAGTACAGATTTTGTATTTCAGGAATATGATTTAGATGCGATCATTCGGCAGGCAATCCGAAAGTATGCTGCCCAGTTTGTAATGCATAAAGTAAAACTGGTTTATGAGCCAGTTTCTATGACGGTTTTGACGGATGAAAAGTGGCTGCTGTTTATCATTGAGCAGCTTTTGTCCAATGCCATTAAATACACCAAACAAGGAAGTGTGACCATTACGGTTACACCAGAAAAAGTACTGCAAATTGCAGATACCGGCATTGGAATTGCTCCAGAGGACTTGCCTCGCATTTTTGAAAAGGGTTTTACCGGCTATAACGGACGGGCGGATAAAAAATCGACAGGGTTGGGTTTGTATCTCTGTCAACAAGCGGCAAAAAAGATTTCTG
>JAEDGE010000106.1 GCA_016297675.1 Oscillospiraceae bacterium | reverse complement strand
TGAGTGAAATCAAATTGCAGCAGAAAGCTGCTTATACACTCGGCATTGACGTTGGTTCTACCACTGTCAAAACCGTCATTTTAGATGCAGAACATCACGTCCTGCACAGTACCTACCAACGGCATTTCTCCAAAGTCAAGGAAGCCGTTGCAGAACAACTCCAAGCCATTATCAAAGAACATCCAGCAACCCTGTTCTCTGTTCATATGACCGGTTCTGCTGGTCTGGGTCTGGCGAATGCTGCAAACATCCCTTTTGTACAGGAAGTCCATGCTGCGTTTCTTGCCGTCAAGGAACGCTATCCCCAGGCAGATGCCGTCATTGAACTGGGCGGGGAAGATGCAAAAATCATCTTTCTGACTGGCGGTGTCGAACAACGAATGAACGGTTCCTGTGCCGGCGGTACAGGTGCATTTATCGACCAGATGGCAACCCTGCTGGATGTGACAGTGGATGAACTCGACCGCATGGCACTGAAAGCCGACCGTACTTATCCCATTGCTGCACGCTGCGGCGTATTTGCAAAATCCGATATTCAGCCGCTGCTGAATCAGGGGGCAAAACGGGAAAATGTGGCTGCCAGCATTTATCAGGCAGTCGTAGATCAGACGGTTTCCGGTCTGGCACAGGGACGCAAAATAGAAGGAAGTGTGCTCTTTCTTGGCGGACCGCTCTCATTTCTACAGGGACTCCGCAATGCCTTTATGCAGACGCTGCACTTAGATGCAGACCACGCCATCTTCCCAGTGGACGGCAGAACGTTTGTTGCCTATGGCTGTGCCCTCGCTGCGGAAGCCAGCTGCGAAAAGCCCCTCACCGGAGAAGCCCTCTTGAAACAGATGGAAGCCGCTGAAACCAATCACACGGTGATTGCAGATCAGCCGCTGTTCAGCTATCAGGAGGAATACGACCGTTTCCGAGAACGGCATGCAAAAAATGATGTGCAGCATGGCGACCTGCACACCTATCAGGGAAAAGCCTATCTCGGTGTGGATGCCGGCTCGACCACCACAAAAGTTGCCCTTATCGGGGAAGACAATACCCTGCTCTATTCCTTCTACGAAACCAATAAAGGACAGCCGCTGGAATGCGTGAAACGTGCACTGGAAACCATGTATCAGAAAAAAAATCCGAATCTGGAAATCTTCGGCAGTGCCGTCACCGGATACGGAGAAGAAATGCTGAAAGCCGGTTTAGGGATTGACTTCGGCATTGTCGAAACCGTAGCCCATTTTCGGGCAGCAGAATTCTTCTGTCCGGATGTAGATTTTATCATTGACATCGGCGGACAGGATATCAAGTGCTTTCAAATCAAAAATGGTGCCATCGACAGCATTATGCTGAACGAAGCCTGCTCCTCCGGCTGCGGTTCGTTCATTCAGGCATTTGCCAATGCATTGGGCTATGATGTAGCGGAATTTGCAAAGCTCGGTCTGTTTGCAGAGCGACCAGTTGACCTCGGCTCTCGCTGTACCGTCTTCATGAACAGCAGTGTCAAGCAGGCACAAAAGGACGGTGCAACGGTTGCAGATATTTCTGCTGGACTGTCCGGCTCCATTGTCAAAAATGCCATTTATAAAGTCATCCGTGCCCGTTCGCCGGAAGAACTCGGCAAACACATCGTCGTACAGGGCGGCACATTCCTGAATGATGCCGTGCTGCGGTGTTTTGAACGGGAACTAAAGCGAGAGGTCATCCGTCCGGCAATCTCCGGTCTGATGGGTGCATTCGGTGCTGCCATTTATGCCAAGGAGCACTCGAATGGCAAGAGTTCCCTGCTCTCCCTGATGGACTTACACACCCTGACTTACCGTACACAGAATACCAACTGCAACGGCTGCACGGCACACTGTAATTTACAGATTCTGCGGTTCTCTAACGGCAAACGGTTTATTTCCGGCAACCGCTGCGAACGGGGAGCTGGTGTTTCCAAAGAAGAACAAATTCCCAATCTGGTGGACTGGAAATATGAAACCCTGCGTGCTTTGGCTGACCGACAGCCGGAACATCCAAAGGCAACCGTGGGGCTGCCGATGGCACTGCATTACTATGACCAACTGCCACTGTGGTATACATTCTTTACAAAACTGGGCTTTGCCGTAAAACTCTCGGAAGAAAGCACCCGAAAGACGTATTATAAAGGGCAGAGCACCATCCCCTCTGATACTGTCTGCTATCCGGCAAAACTGGCACACGGTCACATGGAAAGCCTGCTGGAGCAGAAAGTGGATTTCATTTTTTATCCATGCATGACCTACAACATAGACGAGGGCGACTCTGACAATCATTATAACTGTCCAGTCGTTGCCTATTATCCAGAACTGCTGCTGGCAAACAATGAAAAGCTGAATGAACAGAATTTCCTACATCCGTTTTTGGATTTGAACCGCCGGAAACATGTGGTGACGGTTTTACACGCCTGTCTCTCTGACTATGCAACGAAGAAAGAAATTGCAGCTGCACTGGAGCAAGGGTTTGCAGCCTTGGAAACCTATCGCACCCAAATTGCACAGACGGCTCAGGAGATTATCCGACAGGCACGGGCAGCTGGAAAAACCATTGTGGTACTGGCTGGCAGACCTTATCACATTGATCCGGAGATCAACCACGGCATTCACAAACTGATCAGCAGTCTGGGGATGGCAGTCATTACAGAAGACAGCATTGCCGAACTGGCACAGACACCGGAATTACAGGCACTGAACCAGTGGACGTATCATTCCAGAATGTACCGTGCCGCACAGTATGTGACAACACAGCCGGATTTTCAAATGGTACAGCTGGTTTCTTTCGGCTGCGGCATTGATGCAATTACGACAGATGAAGTACGGCGGATTCTGGAACAAGGTGGAAAGCTGTATACACAATTAAAAATTGATGAAATCAGCAATCTTGGGGCGGCGAAAATCCGCTTGCGGAGCTTAAAAGCGGCAATTGGTGCAGATGTGCCGAACCCACAAACTGTGGAACCAGTGGCAAACGAAGAGAAACCGGAAGAAAAAGAGCCTGTTTCGGTATAAAATATACTGTCCTCTATTGCAAACAACACCGTTGTTTGCAATGCCGCTAAAAGCGGCTGCAAAGCCATCGGCTTTGCGAGGACAGTATGAACGGCGGCTCTTGGTGGCAAAGCCACCACCGGCAATGCATTGCCGGTATTGCAAAATTGTAGATTTTGCAATAGAGCCTAGTATAAAAGAAAACGCAAAATCTGCAGAACGATGTACTAAAAAGTTTTTCGGTGCAGCAGTTTTTCAAAAATGCTGCCGAGGTGTGGGCGAGCAGCCCACGTTTTTGCGAAGCAAAAATAAAAAGCGAACAAATCAAAATCGATAAGCAATAAAAACAACAAACAGCAATTGCTTTTTCATCATAAGGTTGCAAATTTTCTGTTTTTTACAGGGGCAATTGCTGTTTACACAAGCAAGCTGGGGATGTGCCCCAGCCTTGCTGGACGGTTCAGAAAAGGTTTTCCTAAGAAGACATTTTCTCTCAATGAAACGGTCTTCCATCCGGCGTTTTTAATAGGAGTTGTTTATGAATTATCAGCAATTTACACCCGAAATGCGAAAAACGCATACCATATTAGTCCCCAATATGCTGCCGATTCACTTTCGGCTTTTAATCTCTATCTTTGAACAGTACGGCTATCACATGGAACTGCTGGAATCTACTTCCCGCACCGTTGTGGAAGAGGGACTGAAAAATGTCCACAACGACACCTGCTATCCCGCCCTGCTTGTGGTCGGACAATTTGTAGAGGCACTCAAAAGCGGCAAATATGATCCAGATAAAACTGCCCTGCTCATCACACAGACCGGCGGTGGCTGCCGTGCCTCGAATTATATCCACCTGCTGCGGAAATGCATGGCACAGCAATTTCCGCAAGTCCCTGTCATCTCTCTGAATTTCGCCGGTCTGGAAAAAGCAAGCGGCTTTCAGCTCACCTTGCCACTTTGCATAAAATTAGTATATGGTGTCCTGTATGCGGATTTGCTGATGACGCTGTATAACCAGTGCCGCCCCTACGAACTGAACGAAGGGGAATCCCAACAGGTACTGGATCAGTGGCAGGAAACATTGAAAAAACTATTCCAGACGAGCCACTACAGCAACACAAAGAAATGGTATACTGCCATGCTGGAGGATTTTGCAGCCATTCCCCGCAGCCAGAAACCAAAAAGAAAGGTCGGCATCATCGGTGAAATCTATGTCAAGTACTCTCCGCTTGCGAACAATCATCTGGAGGATTTCCTGTTGCAGGAGGGCTGTGAACCAGTTGTACCAACGCTGATGTCCTTTATCTTATACTGTGCTGCCAACTCGGAAAACAATGCAAAACTGTACCAGTACCACAATCTGCACACCACGCTATTCGGCATTGGATATAAATTCCTGCACGGCAAGCAGATGGAAACCATTCGTTGTATGGAAAAACATGGTGTCTTTACGCCCATGCATGATTTTGAGGAGCTGCGAAAAGCGGCGGACAAGTACACCAATCAGGGCATCTGCATGGGAGAAGGCTGGATGATTACCGCAGAGATGGCAGTGCTCGTGGAACACGGTATCAAAAATATTATCTGTACGCAGCCGTTCGGCTGTCTGCCGAACCATATTGTCGCAAAAGGCATGGCTCGTACCATTAAGCAGGCGTATCCAGATGCCAATATTGTGGCAATTGACTACGACCCTGGTGCAACCAAGGTCAATCAGGAAAACCGGATTAAGCTGATGCTGGCATCGGCTGCGGTAGAAAAATAAGACTTGAAAATGAAAAGAGGACAACCGTTTAGGCTGTCCTCTTTTTGTTTCACATGAAACAATTCGCTGATTCACTCGGCGTTATCATCCGGCAATTCTGTTTCCGGATGTCCATCATAGTCCATCTTCCGGATATGATACTGCACATCCTCTAAAATCTTTCGATTGGCTGCCACAGTGTCCCCCAACAGCCCCATAATAATGGTCTGGAATCCAATCATCAGCAAGACTGCTGTCAAAATCAAAGACTGCACATGACCGCTTCCCTCTCCAATTGCAAAGTAGACCAGAAACCGAATGCCCAGCAGCACACCCAGTGCAAAAATCACCGCTCCCAGTGTGCCGAAAAATTTCAGCGGCTTGTACATCACAAACGAACGGGTAATGACGGAAGCCGACCGCTTCATATACCGCCACATACTCGAAAATAGACGGGATGGGCGGGTTTCTGGATTCGTGCGAATCGGCACAGACGCAATCGCCATCTTGCTCTGCCCTGCCTGAATAATTGTTTCCAATGTATAGGTATACTCATTCACGACATTCAACCGCATGGCAGCTTCTCTCGAATACGCACGGAACCCACTTGGTGCATCCGGCACATCTGTATGCGATGCCACTCGCACCACCCAGCTGCCCAGATGCTGAAACTTCTTTTTTTGCCAGGAAAAATGTTCGGTCTGATCAATTGGACGCTCCCCGATCACCATATCTGCCTTTTTGTCCAGAATCGGTTTTACCAGTTTGGAAATGTCTGCCCCACAATACTGGTTGTCCGCATCCGTATTTACAATGATATCCGCTCCCAGACGCAAACAGGCATCCAATCCCGCCAGAAAGCCCCTTGCAAGCCCTTTGTTGCGGCGAAAAGACACAATATGATGAATGCCTAACGCTCTTGCCGCTTCCACTGTACCATCTGTACTGCCGTCATTGATGATCAGATATTCAATGGTATCAATGCCATCCATCTGCTTCGGCAGATCCTGTACTGCCAACGCCAGTGTCTCTGCCTCATTGTAGCAGGGAATTTGTATGATCAGCTTCATCGTTTCCGTACTCCCTATCTCTTAATAAATAATCACTGCCTGCCGATAACATTGTGCATAGCATTCCTTAAATCGTTCGAGCGAATACTCCATCTCTCCGTTCAAGGGGTCATTTACAATGACAACCCCACGATCCAGATCATATCCTTTCAGCAGAAAAGCATGTTCATTCTCCAGCCAGTATACATCCAAATCCTTTGGTTCT
Organism: Oscillospiraceae bacterium; assembly: GCA_016297675.1. GTDB lineage: Bacteria > Bacillota > Clostridia > Oscillospirales > Ruminococcaceae > Ruminococcus_C. The sequence continues at coordinate 849 of JAEDGE010000106.1, read as the reverse complement.
GTGGTGCCGCCATTTTCTGTTTTTCCTACATAATCATAGATGGTATATGCATAAATTTCTTGAATATCCACAAGATTAATACTCGCCCAAACAGCAACCGGGCGGTTGCTTGCCACTTCCCGCAGCAAATCTTCAAAATCAACACTTACTAATTCCTTGACAATTCTTCCGCTGTTTTGAGCAGACAGATATTTCCTTGCGGTATCTACAATCACGGAAGCATAGCAGCCATACCCAGCGGTATCATATGGCGAACCGATAAAAGCCTCTTTCGGAGTAGCCTTTCCTTCACTCTCACAGGTCAGATAACCATCTGCCAGCTGCACCTTATCTACATCAAAGCCAACCGAACGCAGCAACATGGTTAATGTTGTAATTTCACAGCCTGTGGGCAATTCTGGATTTTGTAAAATCGGATCCACTTCTATTAAGTAAGACGATGGCAATTCTCCGGAAATCAGGTATTCTGTTGGCAATACCTCCGTTGTTGTCACCGTTGCATTGTTGGTTTGCAATAGTGTTGTCGTGGTCACTGTCGTTTCTTCTGAAGTTAATTCTGTTGTGACCGCTGTTGTCGTGACAGCAGCAGTTTGATTCTCTTTTTTATCATGAGAACGAACACAGGCAACGCAGCCTCTTCGGAACAGGAAAATGAGAAATGCCAGCAGCAAAACAGCCAGTACCCGACGGTTTTTTGCCTGCACATGAGACACTCGTTTTCTCGGTTGCTGAGAGGGTGGTGTTGCAGATCCTGCCATATTCATCATCCCACCTTTCTCTTTTTTGTGGTTTCCTCTTATTGTATCATGAAATCAACTTTCTGTCAATCCATTGCCGAAAAAGTCCACG
>JAEDGE010000105.1 GCA_016297675.1 Oscillospiraceae bacterium | reverse complement strand
CAAAATCTAAAACAGAAAGGAATGGATATCTTATGGAACGAAGCAACACAAAAGATATTGTTTCAAAAGTCGCTTATCTCATCGGCGTGAAAAAAACAATTCTCTACAATCAGTTTGAAACAGAACGACCGGGATTTTTACAGGAAATGAATGACCATCAGCCTGCCCGTACCATCCGCAGTCTCTGTAAGCTTCGGATGACACTGTTGCACAGATTTAAAAAAGTGGATGATATGCTCCGCTTTGAATTAAAAAATTTAAAGACCATTGAATTTTTTGATAAAAATGATATTATACAGTTAGAGAAATGGGGGATTCCGGTCACACAGGTCAATTTTCGATCCTCCCTCTATATGGAACATTTCAATAATCTGATTCAAGAACATATTGATGACTGTAAAGAACTGTTCCCAGATTGGCTGAAGTGGGAATACCTGCGGAGTTTATTTCTCATGCCCAAGAATAAAAAAACAGATATTGCGAAATCAGAATTTGCAAAGTATATGGGAAACATGGAATATTATCCATATCAAGCATATATTTATTGGCAGCCGAAGGACTGTGGCAATATGCTGTTCAATGACCAGAAGTTTGTCAGCATTCTATATGATATGAACGACGACTATTTTGCAGAAGATGAAAAAGTACTGGATGCCGGAGAAAGCACCAAGACGACAATTTATGATTTCATTGAGCGAGGGGAACGGACTGCCATCATCGTAGACTGTGAAAATTCCGATGTGTATAAACTCTATGCTACTTTAAAAAATCTGAATCAGGAGGAACTGCAAAAGGTTAAGAAAATCATTTTATTTGATGATATACATACCACACATGCATGGTCATTTCTCTCTCATTTTACCAATATCGAGGTGGAACACGTAGAAGTGGAACGAGTGAATGATTACAAATCTCTGGTAGATATCAAAATGACAGCAGGAGCCTGTAAGGAATTTTATGCGAATGACATTCGTTCGTTTATTCTGGTGTCCAGTGATTCCGATTTCTGGGGATTGATTTCCTCGCTGCCGCAGGCAGAATTTCTGGTAATGATTGAATACAGCAAATGCGGAAAAGATATCAAAGAGGCATTGGAGAAGAGTGGTATTTTCTATTGCTCCATTGATGATTTCTGTTCCGGTAATATTGCAGAGCTAAAAAACTATGCTTTGCAGGAGGAACTGAAGGCACAATTGGAACAGGCTTTTTCACTGAATGCCCATACCTTGTTGGAAACGGTTTACCGCAACTGCCGGATTCAGGCGAGCGAAACAGAACAGAAGAATTTCTATGACCGCTACTTGCGAACGTTGCAACTGGCAATGGATGCAGACGGAAATTATCATATTGCGGTGAAAAATTTCTGATATACTGCTCTCTATTGCAAACAATACATTGTTTGCAATGCCGCCAAAGGCGGCTGCAAAGCCGATGGCTTTGTGAAGGCAGTATGAACGGTGGCTCTTGGTGGCATAGCCACCGTTTGGCAATAAAATTTTCAGACATTGTAAAGTTGAAGATTTTGCAAAAGAGCTTAGTATAGAACAGAAAAACATTCCAAAAAGCAAACAGCCCCTGAAAAAGGGGCTGTTTTTGTTGAGAGAGGAGAGATGTCAGTGTGATGGAATTTTCACATCCTCCAGCGTCAGCGTCGTGAGCATTTCTGTTGAGATTTCTTTGCAGTCTGCAAGGCGGTTCGCCTGTCTGGTCAGAGCCGTATCAAAAAAGTTCCGTACCTCTCTGCCGTTTGCAAAGGATTCTGATTTCTCAGCACATCGTTTCTGGAAATATTGCAGCACATAAAAATTTGCTTCTGCGGTCGGCTGTAACGCACTTTTCTCGCAGATATGCTGAAAAATTGTCAGCAGTTCTTCCGGCGTATAGTCATCGAAAAAAATTACCTTTCGGAATCGGGAACGCAATCCCGGATTGGAGTCTAAAAACTGCTCCATCTCTGCCGGATAGCCGGCTACAATCACCACCAAGTCATCCCGATGGTCTTCCATTTCTTTCAATAAGGTATTGACTGCCTCCATTCCGAAATCATTGCTGCCAGAAGCAGATGTCAGGGTGTATGCTTCGTCAATAAACAACACACCACCCAATGCCTGTTGGATGACTTTTTTCGTACGGATGGCAGTCTGTCCCACATAACCACTGACCAGTCCGGCACGGTCGGTTTCTACCAGATGTCCTTTGGAAAGGACACCCAGTCCGGCATAAATTTCCGAGAGCAGCCGTGCAACGGTTGTTTTTCCCGTACCGGGGTTTCCGGAAAAGACCATATGCAGCGACACCTGCAACGGCGGCAAACCACGTTCCTGCCGCAGTTGCCGCAGGCGTACCAGATTGATGAGACTGCTCAGGGTTTCTTTGACCTGTTGCAATCCCGTCAGGCTGTCCAGTTCTTCCATGCAGACTGCAAGCGGACGGATTTCTGGAACTTCTGTTTCCGGTTCCGGTTCTTCCTGAGCGGCAGCCTGCGGTACTGCCGGGGCAGCAGGTTTCCAGCCTGCTGGAACAGTAGCCGGCTTGTCTTTTGCAAGACTGTGCCAATCCTGTAGCTTTCGGTTCCGGTAAATTCGCAGCGGCAGAAGAATAGAAGCAATGGCTGATGCCTGCCGTTCTCCGGTTTGGTTGGTATCTGCTGTAAAAGAAAGTCCCATCAGGTTCAGCAGATTCAAGAGGAAGAGCGATACACTGCTGCTTCCTTGCTCCTGTAAATCTGCACGCAAAAATAAATCCAGCAGACTTCGTAAGGTTTCCTGTACCCGTTCTGCGGTAAACAAATGCTGCCGACAGAATGTTTGCAGTTGCGGTAGGGTCATACGATACCCCAGCATTTGATTAAGATATGTCACTTCCGCTTCCTGCAATTGATTATCTAAATTGGCAAGATAGAGCAGATATTTACAATAGGCAAATCCGGCAAATTCCGCAAGGGGCTGAGCATTGCCGAGAATGCGTTCTCCGTCTTTCTCATAGGTTCGACAGAGAGAATAGGTATATTGAATGGCTGTTTGCAGCGTTTCTGATGCCATAGCTGCCTCCGTTATGATGAATTTTTTTAAAACAAAAATATAAACTATTCCTGAAACAGTAGTGGACGCAGGTCGTCGTACAGTTTCTGATAAGTTTCCAGTAGTTTCTGGTTGGTTTTCTCCCGACTTTTGGCAAGGTCAGAAATCGCAATCGCCTTTGCCTGATTTGCAATATCGCCGGGAATGGCATTGTTCGGGATTTTGGAGAGCTGCTCGAAGGCATCTCGCATGTAGTCATTTTCGGTTTGTAGTTGTTCCAGCAGACGCAGAAGGATATGAAAATTTTCTTTTAGTTCCGCTATCGTAAAGATGGTATTCATAAAAAAGTCCTCGCTTTCTATTTGAATAGGGAAAATACTACTGTTATTATAGCGAATTTTAGGGGGCTTGTCAACAGAGAGATGGGGCAGTTTTCTTGTTTGACATGTCAAATATATGCGAAAAGCGTACTGTCTTATGTGGACAGTACGCTTTTCGGATGGTTGGTTACGATTACAGTGGATTGTTTGATAGCTTTTTAAACAGTGGAATAACCATGCCACCAACTGCATTTCCGGCAATCGCCAGTGCAAAATAAATCACGGCTTTTCCTGGCTGCGGACAGCCTGCAAAAAAATAATAAAATAGATCTGCAATGCAGTGGTTGAATCCGCAGATGATAAAAACCATTACTGGCATCACGACCACAAACAGAGCACCTGCAAAATTTTGCTCTGCACGGCATTTTCGGTTGCCCTCCACAGCAGTAAACATCAGCATGCCGCAGAATACTGCCAGCAGGAAGATGCTCAGCGGATGGTCGTTCAGCTTTCCCGATACCGTTGTCTGTACTCGTTCGGCAATTGTCACATCCATATTGCTGACAGCCGTTGTAAAGAACCGCACCTGCCGCAGCAGAATGGCTGCTATCAATGTCCCCAGTGCATTTCCCAACAAGGTGACGGCTGTTTCTGCTACATAGGGCAAGTCTCGATTGACAATGTAGCCAACCTTTCCGGTGAACAGTCCATATTGGAACTGTACAATACAGAATAGCCCTAACGAGAAGAGAAATGCTCCTAAGAAGCGATTTTCACTGGAGAGACTGACCATTCCTCCGATGCCCAGCATCAAACCGGACAGGACACCGTCTGCCAGAAAGGAAATCCATTTGTTTTTTGCCTTTTTCAAAATTCTCACATCCTATGTTTTATGTTCCGTTTTGTAGTGTAACACAGAGTGCATGGTTTGTCAAGCGGTTTTTACTTTTTTCTATGGAGAGAATTAAAATGTTTTGGCAAAGAAGACGAATTGGAATAAAATGGGTGTGAAAGAAATAGAATCTTATTCATTTGATTTCTATATTTTGGAAATTATAGAGAATTGTTCAAAGACAGTCGACAAGAAAGTGCCTTCTCCGCCTTGACAGGCGAAGAAAATCGTGTTATAATGTAGACATCTAACAGAAAAATATCCGTTTCATTTGATGGAGAAATGGGGGAAAAGTGTCCTTGCTTTGCTGGGACATTCCTGTTTTTTGAAATCGGAACAGAAATGATATGGCTGCCATTCGGCAGCATGATCTGCAATAGAAAAAAAGAATCTGCAGAGACAACAATCCTTGCTTTCTGATTTTTATTGAAAGGGTGGATGATTATGAAGAACCACAATCAAGTAAAAATATTTGTCAGTGTATTTTTAGCACTTCTCTCTGTACAGGAAATCGCAGCTGCTCCGTGCATGGCTGCACCAGTTGTTGCAGAGTCTCAGGCTTCGCAGAATGATGCTGTAGAGGCGTTGACACCTTCTGTTGTTTCCGTACCAGAGGAACTTCCTGTTGAAGTCGCACCATCCGATTTTCTCAGCATTGCTTCCAATCATACAATTCCGAATATTACAAAAGGAACTGCCGTTTCCATCAGCGGTATTGTAAAGTCGGATTTTTCTAAAATTACAGTGCTGACCGTTGGTGTTTATAACGCATCCGGGGAACAGATGACAGGAAAAACTGTTTCCCCGAATCAGGTGGAATATGACCTGCATGCATTGGACAACGAAATGCAGTTTGAGTCACTCCCAACAGGGACCTATTACTATCGTGTCACTGCCAGCAATGCGACTTATCAGGACTATACTGTTCTGAGCCAGAGCTTTACTGTATCAGACAGTGCTCCTCAACTTGGGACATCAGCAGATGACATCAGTATTACTGGGGGCGTTACGATTCCGGATATTACAGCGGGGCAGTTCGTGCGTTTGACAGGTGTGGTAACATCGGCAACGACACAAATTACAAAGCTGACCGTTGGCGTATTTGATCAGGCAGGCAACCAGTTGACTGGTAAGACAGTTCGACCGTATTCGCAGAGCTACGATATCCGGAATCTGGACAGCTATGTGCAATTCGGTACCTTATCCGCAGGTACATATTATTACAAAGTGATTGCGACGAATACCAGCAATACCAATTATATTGTTGTCAATCAGAACTTCACTGTGAGCGAATCCCTACAGACAGCCACAGAAGATTCTATTTCTATTGTAAATGGTACGACGATTCCAACCAGTATTCCAGTTGGCAAAGCGGTTTCCATTGGTGGAACGGTGCAGTCCGATTCTAATATGACCAAGATTACAGCAGGTGTGTACGACCAGAATAACAATCTGGTGACCGGACGTTCTGCTTATCCGAATGCAAAATCATATAATATTGAGAATCTGGATTATTATGTCAACTTTGGCAACTTGACCGTTGGTACTTATTATTATAAAGTTTTGGTTAGCAACGGTACTCATACAAATTATACAGTTGTCAGCCAGAAATTCACAGTGACCAGCAATGGCAGCAGTACCGTATCTGATACCATTAGTGTGCTTGGTGGAACGACCATTCCGAATATCACAGTGGGAAAGCCGGTTTCCATTGGTGGCATTGTAACCTCTCAGTCTTCTAATATGACAAGGTTGACAATTGGAGTTTTCAATGAAAGCGGCACACCGCTCACAGGCAGAACAGTGGTTCCCAATTCCAAAACGTACAATATTGCAAATTTGGATGCTTATGTTAGTTTCGGTGATTTAAGTGCTGGAACCTATTATTATAAGGTGATTGCAACCAACGGCACCCATACCAATTATACGGTGGTCAATCAGAAGTTTACCGTATCTGATAGCAGCAGTGTTACAACGGACACCATCCGCATTACAGGCGGAACGACCATTCCGAATATCAAGGTGGGAAATGTGGTTTCCATTGGTGGCACCGTACAGTCCGGATCCAATATCACGAAGATTACCGTTGGTGTATATGACCAGAATAACAATTTGGTGACTGGGCAGTCTGCGTATCCAAATACAACATCTTATAATGTTGCAAATCTGGATTATTATGTCAGCTTCGGCGATTTGACAGCAGGTACATATTATTATAAGGTATTAGTGACCAATGGTACCAATACAAATTATGCGGTAGTCAATCAGAAGTTTACTGTATCGGATAGCAGCAGTACAACATCCGATACGATGAGTATCACAGGTGGAACGACCATTCCGAATATCAAGGTGGGCAATGTCGTTTCCATTGGCGGTGTAGTACAGTCGAAGTCCTCGAATATCACAAAATTGACTGTTGGCGTTTATTCTGCCTCTGGCAATCTGATTACAGGGAAGACCGTTGCACCGAATGCAACTTCCTACAATGTTGCAAATCTGGATTACTATGTCAGCTTCGGTGACCTGACAGCTGGTACATACTATTACAAGGTTATTGCAACGAATGCTTCGTATTCCAATGATACGCTTGTCAACCAGAAATTCACGGTATCGGACAGCAGCAGTACAACATCCGATACGATGAGTATCACAGGTGGAACGACCATTCCGA
>JAEDGE010000104.1 GCA_016297675.1 Oscillospiraceae bacterium | reverse complement strand
TCCAGTTTCAAATTTCTGCGGTATGAAAGAAATGGATTCAACTTGTTCCGCTGTCGGCTGGAACTGATAAGCATTGTGAATGGCAGCACGCATACCGAAAATTGTCACGCCATTCAATACCAGTACAATCAGCAGCCCCGGTGCAGCCTTCCACATTTTTCGCAGGCTTTTTGTCATGACCAGTTCAAACAGGAAATACAATGCAACTGCAATCAGATAGGAAACAATGATGCTGAATATCATCCCGTCTGTCATTTCGTCACATTCAGACAAAATAATTACAGCTACTGCAATACAATATAGCATGGTAATTGCAATGCGGTAAATGGCTTGCAGGAGTGGATTCGGTGCACTTTTTCCAGCGGTTTCACTTTTTCTCCTCTGGAAAAGAAAAGCAGCAAACAGAAGATAAATCACACTTAAAACAACACTGTAGATCATAGGAACAGCAGAGTAAAATATCGTAGTACCACTTATTCCACGCCCCAGTATAATTTCAAATACAAATCCGAAAATCGGATTGATGGAAGTACTCCAGAAAGAGAAGCTGTTAGGTGCTTCGCAAATAAATGGGATGCTTTCTGGTATGCTGGTCAGCATATAAATAAACAGTCTTGGTCCAAATAACAGCATTCCGCTGAGTACAATGTTGGAAAAAAATGTACCTGTGATAGACATGGCGATTAATACTACGGAAATTACTTGTAAGCTACAAAGAAATGTGCTGAGAGCAAATAGAAACACCGTATCATACATGATATTGAGATAATTGGAGAAAATAGCTGCTGGAAGGAGTACGCCAATCAAACCGGCAAGCACCATTGCAGCAACCCATGTTATAATGGCACCAAGATAACTGCAATAGATAGAAAGACGTGTGTTGGGAATGGCAAACATAAAGTCGCTACTGTTTCGTTTATTCATAAAACGAAACAGCATCCATACCATAATCGGTGCAAATGCACAAAATACAATCAGTAAAAACGGCATGGCATCTACCCCATCAATTGGATAGAGTATGAGCGATTCCTCTGGATATAAAGTTGCTTGTCTTCGATAGTTCAAAGCTCGTGAAATATTTGTCACAAGAGACGAACCGAACATTAGGATGACACCTAAAATTCCAACAATACGAAGCTGCCGTAAGCCTTCTATGTAAAGCCCCACAGAAAATGGTTTTTTATTTATTTCTCTCATTTTTCTGTATCCCCCTTATTCTATGTCGAAAGCGTAACCCAACGCTTCCATTTCGTAAGTAAAGACTTCCTCCAGCGAAAGCGGCAAGATGTCCAGAATGGTTGGATGCATGGCTTGCAATGCCGGTACAATCTTGTCTCGGTTGCCGTTTACAATTAAATTGGCAACGGTGCCCTGCTTGGAGAAATGCCGGATTTTGATATCCGGAATCGTAGCAAATCGGCTTTCATCGTAATCATCAGGAAATGCAATCTGAATTTTAAATTGTTCCGTTTTGAGATTTTGCACATCGCTTTCCAATACCAGACCGCCTTTGTGCAGTAAAGCGAGCTGGTCACACGTGTCCTCCAATTCTCGCAGAGAGTGGGAGGTGATGACAGCTGTGGCATTTCGTTCTAACACATCATTGCAGATGAGTTTTTTGACCAGATTTCGCATGACAGGATCTAATCCATCAAATGTTTCATCAAAAAAGATATAATCTGGACGAGTGGAAAGTGCCAGAATGGTGGCTGCCTGTCGCCGCATGCCTTTGGAAAAGGTGTTCAATGGCTTTTTGGGATCCAGTTCAAATTGTTTTGTCCGCAGTTCATAATACTTCTGGTCAAATTTTGGATAGCAGGCAGCGTAGAGCTTTGCCATGCGATTCATGGATGCTCCATTTAAAAAGTATAGTTCATCCGGCACATAGGCAATGCGTTGCTTGACTTCCGGATTCTCCCAAACTGGTTTTCCATCAATGGAAACGTTGCCAGCATCGGGCTGATAGACACCAGTTAGCAGACGCAGAAAGGTGGATTTTCCGGCACCGTTGGAGCCGACCATGCCATAGATGCATCCTTCTTCAATTGCACAGTTCATAGAACGCAGAGCAGTAAAGTGATCAAATCGTTTTGTTAGATTGTTGGCAAGAATCATGATTTCTCCTCCTTTTTTGGTGTATAGGCTTCCTGCACACAAGATTGTACCAGTTCCAGTGGTACCCCTGCCAATGCCATTTCCTCCAGCATTTTCTTTAACTCCTGTAATCGTTCCATATGCCGTTGATTCAAGATCTGTTTCGCCTCCTCGCAGACAAAATATCCTTTTCCCGGTACGGAACGGATTAACCCTCTTGCATCCAGATCATTGTAGGCTTTCAGTACAGTTCTTGGATTGATAGCGTGCTGCATGGTGACGTTTCGTACAGATGGAATTTGATCGCCGGCACGCAGAACGTCATTTAGCAAAAATGCTTCTACCTGTTCAATAATCTGCTCATAAACCGGTTTTCGGGACATGGAATCAATCTGAAACACAGTATCACCTCTTTTCTTCAGGCGTTTCATGTGTTGCATGTGTGATGCAACACATATATGCTAACACATGCGGCATGGTTTGTCAAGTGCTTTTTCGATTTTTGTGCAAAATAAACGAAAAATAATGCTGAATAATAGGAAAATATTACAAAATTCTGGTGAACAGGATGGATTTTAAGAGAATTTTTCTCCGACTTGTATTGTAGGATCTACGTTTCATAAAAGAGATAGCACACTTTTCATCAAACTTTCTGCATTCTTTTCTTGTACTTTCATCAATTTTATGATATGATAAAAAGGGAATAGCAGTGGGAGAAATGGAGAAAAGAAAGGACAGGTGTATCAATATGACAGCATTCTATATGCGATGGGAATCTCAGTTTTTATTGTGGATACAAGAACATTTGCGTACAGAAAGACTGACAAGGTGGATGAAGCGAATTACGATGCTTGGAAATGGTGGGATGATTTGGCTGTTGATTTCTGTGTTTCTCTTAGTATTTCGTTCTGGGCGTATATTGGCAGCAACAGTTCTGATGGCGCAGTTATTTGGTATTTTTATCACAAACTTGCTGTTAAAAAATACCGTAAAACGGAAGCGGCCCTATGAGACTATCCCGCAGTTAGAAGCACTTTTACCGCCACAGCGAGACTGGTCATTTCCATCTGGACATACTACCAGTTCTGTTTCTGCCGGTTTGCTGTTACTGTTGCATTTGCCATTCTGGATTGGAATTCCGTGTATGGGAATCGGATTGTGTATTGTCTGGTCGCGAATGTATCTTGGAGTCCACTATCCAACAGATATTTTAGGTGGTATGCTGATTGGTAGCGTTTGTGCAATTACAGCAGAGTATTTTGCACCTTATATTATGTATCGTTTTATCTGAATTTTATATTTTTAGATAAAAATAGACATTTTTTTGTGAAAAAGTTACATTTTATTGCAGGCGGTGATCTGTATCGGATTCCGCTTGCTTTTTTTGTTGCAATATGCTATAATAAAAAACGAATCCAAATTGGATTTTGGAGAATTTCACAGTCACATGGCATTATGCAGGAAAGGTGGGTTCAATGTGCTTATCATTCGTTCTGTAAAAAAAGAAGAGCAAATTCAACAGCTGGCAGAACTGGCAAGTCAAATTTGGAATGAATATTTTGTAGAAGTATTATCAAAAGAACAAATTACTTATATGGTAGAAAAGTTTCAATCTGTTTCCGCTATCACAGAACAAATTCAAGAGGGATATCATTATTATTTTATTATCAATGATATGGAATTGATCGGATATTTTGGAATTTGTAAGCAAAAAGATGGTACAATGTTCTTGTCTAAGCTGTATTTAACAAAGGAACAGCGAGGGAGAGGATATGCATCGCAAGCTTTTCAATTTATTCGGGAAAAAGCATTGGATCAGGGCTGTAGCAGCATTTGGCTTACAGTAAATCGTCACAATCAGCAGGCCATTGCTGTCTATGAGCATTTGGGTATGCAGCGGATTCAGGAACAGGTGATAGATATTGGAAATGGCTTTGTGATGGACGATTTTATCTATCGTTTTTCGCTTTAAAATGCATCTTGTTTTCGAAACAGTTTCCCGCTTTTCCGGCAGCAGATAAAAATACAATTTGCAGCCTTGTGAAAAATTTATCAAAGACGGGGCAGGACTTTCTTTTTTCATCTTTTTTCTGTTTACACTTACAGAAAAAAATAATTTACATCAAATTGCTTGAACAACGGCACGAGATATGATATAATAACAAATAGTGTGAAAGAATCGGCAGCTTTCGTGCATTGCACGGATTGAAGCAGGGTTGCCGGATGAATTCAAATCGCATGACATTCTATTGCTTTTCATAAAAAGCACAAACAAAATTAGGAGAGGAACTATGGAATATCGTATTGAACATGACTCCATGGGAGAGGTGAAAGTGCCAGCCGATAAGTACTGGGCAGCACAGACGCAAAGAAGCAGTCAGAATTTCCCGATTGGTGTTGGATTGGAAACCATGCCAAGAGAAATTACGCATGCATTTGGCATTCTCAAAAAGGCTGCTGCAATCGCAAATCATTCGCTGAAGCCGGAAAAAATGACAGATGAAAAGCTGTCAGCCATTTCTCAGGCCTGTGATGAAGTAATGTCTGGTAGTTTGAATGCACATTTTCCGCTGGTTGTATGGCAGACAGGCAGTGGCACGCAGTCAAATATGAATGCCAACGAAGTCATCGCAAACCGTGGAAATGAAATTGCAGGCAAAAAACTGTTGCATCCAAATGACGATGTCAACATGAGCCAGTCTTCCAATGACACATTCCCAACAGCAATGCACATCTCGGCTGTCATTGCCATTGAGGATAAGGTAATTCCGGCAATTGACAAACTGGTTGCAACATTTCGGCGGCTGGAAGAAGAGAATGCAGGCATCGTAAAGAGCGGACGGACACATTTGCAGGACGCAACACCAATTGCTTTTTCACAGGAAATCAGTGGCTGGAGAAGCACACTGGAACGGGATAAGGAAATGCTGCAATCGGCTTTGCCTTATCTGAAGACACTGGCACTCGGCGGTACTGCTGTTGGAACCGGTTTGAACACCCCGAAGGGCTTTGATGTGGCAGTTGCAAAGGCTGTTTCAGAGATTACTGGCAAGGAATTTCGTACAGCAGAAAATAAATTCCATGCATTGACCAGTAAGGATGAACTGGTATTTGCACATGGTGCACTGAAGGCACTGGCAGCAGATATGATGAAGATTGCCAACGATGTTCGCTGGTTGGCAAGCGGTCCGCGTGACGGTTTGGGTGAGATTTTCATTCCGGAAAATGAGCCGGGCTCTTCGATCATGCCGGGGAAGGTCAATCCGACCCAGTGTGAAGCCGTTACGATGGTGGCTGTACAGGTGATGGGCAATGATGTAGCGGTTGGAATAGCAGCTTCTCAGGGTAACTTTGAACTGAATGTATTCATGCCGGTCTGCATGTATAATTTCCTACAGTCCGCACGGCTGTTGGCAGAGGCAATTGTATCTTTTAATGATCACTGTGCATGTGGTATTCGTGCCAACAAGGAAAAAATGCATCATAACCTGCATAACTCTCTGATGCTGGTAACTGCATTGAATCCATATATTGGTTATGAAAATGCGGCAAAGACAGCAAAGAAGGCTTACAAGGAAAATATCTCTTTGAAAGAAGCTTGTGTTTCCCTTGGTTTCTTAACAGCAGAACGCTTTGATGAGGTGTTCCATCCGGAACAGATGGTCTGAGCCTGTTGTTTGCATAACAGAGGATCTGCTTTTGCAGCCTGTTCTCTTGCTGTAAAAGCAGGTTTTAAAATTGAAAGAAAGGTAGTTTTGCTATGATATTCAGTTATTTCCCAGGATGTACACTGAAGACCAAAGCAAAGGAGCTGGATCGGTATGCAAGAGCCAGTGCAGAAGCATTGGGCTTCACGCTGGAAGAACTTCCGGACTGGCAGTGCTGCGGCGGTGTATATCCAATGGCAAAAAATGAAACAGCAACAAAGCTCTCTTCCGTGCGTGCACTGGTTTCTGCCAGAGAAAAAGGACAGGCTTTGGTGACGCTTTGTTCTGCATGTCATAATGTGATCAAGCAGGTCAATCATGATATGCAGACGGATGAGGATATCCAGATGAAGGCAAATAACTATATGAAGCTGGAAACGCCTTATACCGGCGAAACAGAAGTATTGCATTATCTGGAAGTGCTGCGGGATAAAGTTGGTTTTGACAAAGTGGCAGCTGCGGTAAAAAATCCGCTGACCGGTAAGAAAATTGCCGCTTACTATGGATGTCTGTTGCTGCGACCGGGTAAAGTCATGCAGATGGATAATCCGGAAAATCCAAAAATTTTGGAGGATTTCATTCGGGCGATTGGTGCAGAACCGGTTCTCTATCCGCAGAGAAATGAGTGCTGTGGTGGCTATATGACCATGGAAGAAAAGAGCGTTGCCGTTTCCAGAAGTACAACTGTTATGGACAGTGCCAAGGAATTCGGTGCAGAAATGGTCATCACAGCCTGTCCGCTTTGTTTGTATAATCTCAAGAAGAACAGTGGTTCCGAGCTGCCAGTGGTATATTTCACTGAGTTGCTGGCGGAAGCACTGGGTGTGAAATAAGGAGGGGACGAGATGGCTGATTTGAAAGAACAGGTGCTGCGTACCAGCGGTGTCAATCCTCTGAAATGTATGCGTTGCGGAAAATGCTCTGCCACATGCCCTTCTTATGATGCAATGGAATACCATCCGCATCAGTTCGTCTATATGGTAGAAAAAGGGGACATCGAAACCCTGATGCAGTCTGAATCGATTTATAAATGCCTTTCCTGCTTTGCTTGTCTGGAACGTTGTCCCAGAAATGTAGAACCGGCAAAACTGGTGGAAGCAGTGCGTCTGGCAGTGATTCGTCAGCAGGGACAGAACCATCTGAAGCCGGAACAGATTCCTGCTATGCTG
>JAEDGE010000103.1 GCA_016297675.1 Oscillospiraceae bacterium | reverse complement strand
CATACTATTACAAGGTTATTGCAACGAATGCTTCGTATTCCAATGATACGCTTGTTAACCAGAAGTTTACCGTATCGGATAGCAGCAGTGCTGTATCGGATACGCTTAGCATCACAGGTGGAACGAGTGTGCCGAATATTGCGGAAGGCAGTGCGGTTGTGGTAAAGGGAACCGTCAAATCTACAAGCTCCAATATCACAAAACTGACGGTTGGTGTTTATTCTGCTTCTGGCAATTTGATTACGGGCAAGACCGTTACACCAAATGCAAAATCCTATGACTTGCAGAATTTGGATGCATATGTCAACTTCAACCTGCTGACGCCTGGAAGTTATACCTATCGTGTAATTGTATCGAATGGGACACAGTCCAATACTGTTGTGACCAATCAGGCATTTCAGGTAACGGAAAAGAGCAATTCTCAGAATCAGGCAGATACCATGAGTCTTTCCGGTGGGAAAACCATTCCTAACATTAAAGTAGGGAAGGCAGTTAGCATTCGTGGTACCGTCAAGTCGGCATCTTCGAATATTACCAGCTTGACGGTAGGGGTTTTCAGTTCTTCTGGAAATCTGATTACTGGTAAGACTGTTGCTCCGTATGCAAAGAGTTATGATATTAGCCAGTTGGATGCATATGTGAACTTCAATTTGTTGTCAGCAGATACCTATTATTATGGTGTAGTTGCAACGAATGGCAGCTATCAGAATAAGATTGTTTCCTATCAGAAATTCACAGTTTCCGAATAAATTTTTATATTCTATTAAGAGAACCGGCATCCTGTAAAAAGGATGCCGGTTCTCTTATATACTGTCCTTGCAAACAACGGTGTTGTTTGCAAGGACAGTATGAACGGCGGCTCTTGGTGGCAAAGCCACCACCGGCAATTCATTGCCGGTATTGCAAAATTGTAGCTTTTGCAATAGAGCCTAATATATTTTATTGTTATACAAAATGTACATTGGATGAAAATCTGCTTGAGCATAGTGCCTATGACATACAGCCAAATGTTTCATATCAAACTTCTTTTGCATCGCCCTCTATCACGACAGTAGGATGCTTTTTCTTTGTTCTGGTGGAAATAATCGCATTGACGAGCCGCATTAATCCGCTGATAATCAACATGACACCAATGACAATCCAGACCACACCAGACAGATAGAAGGTGCAGATTAGGACTGCGATTCCCATCAATGTGATGAGGATGGAGAAACAAAGCGGAATCTGCCAGCTTGTACTGATTTTTTTGAGTTGTAAAGCGTCTATCAGTCCGCTGACGCCACTGACCAGAATAAACAGACCAATGCAGAATGGAATAAAGGTATCAGCCAGAAATGGAATGATAATGACGATTCCACCAATGAGCAGCATTCCGATTCCAGAAGCGAGATAAGACGGTTTTTTTTCGTACTGCTTGGTTGCAAGGTAAATGACCGTATAAATTAACCCAATCAGTGCAATGAAAATACCAATTGCCATAAAAACGTTGTTCAAAGCATCCCGACGCCGAATCAGCAGAATGCCGAGTGCAATCAGCAGCAGTGGCATGATGAATTGCATGATACCCAGTAGCTTTTTGTTAGAGGATGATTTTTGCTTTGTTGCATCGTTTGACATGAGAAAGACCCCTTTTCTTAAATAAAATGTTTGATATACTTCATGTACAGCTTTTGTGGCGTGGTGCTTGTTTGATAGATGGCATCAGCCAGATGCTGTAACATGTGAAGTGCCATAGTACGTTCTTCTTCGGATGGTGTTTTTCCACCCATATCCACAGCCGAAACGAATAGACAGAAAGTCTCCGTCTGTTCTGCCGGCAGATGTTTTTCCTGAAGCTGCTGTGCAGCAAATCGGGCAAAGGTGAGAATGGGTTGGTTGCCTGCCGAAATGCCCACAAATGCAAGCAGCTGTTCCCAGTAAGCATACATGGACAGAACTGCCTTTGCACGGTCAGCAGACTGGAACTGTTCCATGCGTTTTTGCAAAGCCCATATGTGGATTAGGAAGGGGGCAGCTATCACGGCTGCAAGAACAACTACAAGGAGAAAGATTTTTAGAATGGTACTGCCAATCGAAGCCCCAGAAGCAGGACGGCTGCTCTGTCCGCCGACCGCATTGGGATCTGTGCCGGAGTAGTGGAGCGTTGTCTGTACCGTTGCCGTAGTCTGGGTGACCGTTTGTACCGTAGTCTGGAGTGTGGTGACCAGTTCTGTCTGCGTTGCAGTTGTCGTGGTGACTTCTGGTTCTGGTGGTTCTGCACCGCCGTAATAGCCGGGCGTAAATTCAAATGGAATCCACCCATATCCTGTCACATAGAACTCACACCATGCATGTGCCCGTGCGTCTGTTAGTTTGACTTCATATCCGTCCTTTTGTTTGACTGCCTTTTCAAAATCCGTTGGCGTTGCAACATATCCCTCACAATATCGAGCCGGAATGCCGGCATAACGTGCCAACAGAACGCCGGTAGTGGCAAAGTGTGTACAATAACCCTTGTGATTTTCCATCAGGAAATAATTGACAAAGTCTCTTGAGCCGGGCGTTTTTCCCGGAGCGGTACTATAGGATGCGTTGTCCGCCAGAAACTGACGGATTTCCTCCAGAATGACAAGTTGTTCAGAGAGGGATTCACCATCTCCGTTTCGCAGGGATTCTTCTGAAATGCCAGCACTGCAATCCACATATTTTATCGAATCCGGCAAGCAGTCATAGACAGCTTGTAGAGCATCTGTTTCCACCTTTTCCGTGTAGTTTTCATAGACGAACGGACGGTATACATATTGTTCGGTCAACATACATTGAATCGCATGTTGGTCATAGGTGCCATCTGCTTTTTTCGTATCCGCATAGGTGGTAACAGAAAAGGCTTCCGCATCCTCTGGTAGGGAAAGGGCATCCAGAAATTTAGTGGTCACATCATCTTCTGCATTGAACATACTTCTCTGTAGTGAAATGGTTTGTAGAGAGAGATTGCTCAGCAGTTTAGAAAAATTTTGTTCAGTGGAAAGGGTGAAGCGATATTGCTTTTTGTTTTCCATGACCGTGCCACTGTCTTCCTGATAGGCTGCCTTTTCATTGTAGGACGCATAGGGAGTATAGCAGTACCGCTCCCATTTCAGGGCAGAAATATCGAGATTGGTAACAGCATCTTCTGCTTGATTGGTCTGAAACCAGTAGGGGAACAGCTGCGGATAACAGTTATAGGTTTCGGAAAGTGTGGTAAGGGATTCGTTTTCCTCCCAGACACTGGAGTCCAATGCCTTCCATGCATTGTCATCATAGGTTGTGCCAGTAAACGACTTGAGATAAATCGCATGATCTGGTAAGGTGTCCAGTGTTAATTTCAGTTGGGGCTCGTTTTGAATGTCCACAGAGGACTTTCGCCCAAGTTTCTGCATTCGCATGGTATTGCCGAGTCCCATGGCAGCACCGAGATTAGAAAGACTATCCTGTACATCTTCCATGTCAAAAGCCTGTAACGAAGTTTTCAGTTCTTTTCGTTTTTCCTGTATTTCCGGTTTATCTGCTATCCCGCTGGCGGTTAAGAACGCCCACGAAAGCAGAAAGATCAATGCAGTCAGAAATGCCATGATCATTCCACAGCGTTCTGCCATGGTGGTACGCATCGTATAGGCAGCCGTAAACTGATTACCCTTTCGGAAGAATCCAACGTCTCGCTGTTCCTGTGAATATCGCAGGGCAGTCAGTTGCATCGCCATAAGGGCTGTCCAGTAGAGCAATACCATTGCAATGGCTGGTAAAGACATTTCCAGACCGTTATAAAGTCCCAGTTCAATCGGTAGGAACGTGACGAGAAAGCCGATGGGGAAAAATGGGTGATGAATCGTAAACCAGCAGACCAGACAGGCAAGGAGCACGACACAGCCGCTGAGAAAGAATGCAGTACACTGTGCCTCATTCCACTGCACATCCATGCGGTAGTATAATACTTGTGTATGATAGATATTTTGATATAAGTGATTATAAAAAAACTGGAAACCGGCAATCAGGAAATTCCGTTTCCAAAAGAAAAAGCAAGTTACTGCTGCCAGACTCACTGGTGTCAGCCATCGCCATCGCTTGGGCAGCATACTCAGGAAGCTGTAGCCGAAAAATGCCACTGTTGCTGCCAAGAAAAATTGTTTTCTATCATAAACCGGTGTGAACATGGAAAGGGAAGCAGCAATTGTACCAATAAATCCCATTGCAGCAATCAAACATAAAATCAGATTGCGTGTGATGGCAGAAGCCGGACGAATGGTAATGGAAATATCGTCCTGTATTACAATGCCGCTGTCAAGAGACGACTGCGACTGTGTTTCATTTTTATATTGTTCCATTGTAGAGCCACTCCTTTCCTTACGCATTGCAGACGGTGGTCAGCACCGCCGGCAGGGTTTCCATAGAAATCGGCAGCACAGTTTCCTGTTTTTGTACCTGTGAACCAGTCAGCAGATGGAGTTGTTTTCCGGCACAGCGAGAAGCGACAGCCTCCGGCAGATGTTCCATGTGTGCAATATGAAACAGCATCGCATAGGGAACAGGAAAACCGGATTCCTGTAATTGCTGTAGAGCGGATACAGGTTCTGGCAGTGGTGGTTCTTCTAAAATTTGTATCATGCACTGCTGTAATTGTGCCACAGTGGAAATAGATTGGACTTGTAGGGTTTCTTCGGTGTTCCAGGCAAGCACAAGCGGCACTTGCTGCCGCAGGAGAATACAGGAAAGGGCGTGGGCACATTCCATCTGGGCATCAATTTGTGCACCAGTTACCAGTTGTCCATTTGGCTGGGATCGGTCAAGCAGAATGCAGAATTGCTTTTCGATTGGACGGCTGTACTCTTTCACAAACAGATTCTCTTCTCGGCTGCTGCGTTTCCAATGGATTCGCTTGGGGTTGTCGGTGTTCTGAAATTCCCGAATACCGAATAATTCTGTATTGTCATCGCCGGGACGGTTGGGGTCATAGATGACGCTTTCCTCCTGTTCTGTACGGGTTGCCGCCTGCATCGTCAGCCCGTCAGCCTGTTCTGAGGGAATGACCACACAGTCTGTTGTCGTATGATTGCGAACCAAACAGGAGAACAGGTGCAGATAATCCATAACACGGCAGCTTTTTACACGAATGTGCAGTTTTCCGCAGTGCTGGGAGGAAAACTGAAAGGAAACCGTTGCAGAAAACTTTCCCTGTAAGGGCAGCTGTAATTCTAATTGCTCCGTTTCTCCGGCTGTTTCATTGTGCAGCTCTAAAGTTGTGCGGCAGTAATTCAGCGGCAGACGGCTTTTATTTTGTAATGTACAATAAAGCGACTGCGGATTTCCTCTGCCGATTTCCGACTGTTTGACCTGTAAAGAGACAGAAATCTGCCGCCGGACATGGTGTACTAAACAGAACTGCGTTATGGGCAACAGCAGCAGCATAATGAAGAGCAGTATGGAAAAGATACCATCATATAAAATGGAGAATAGTAGTCCGATGAATAGCAGGACAATATAGATCAGTTTTGTGTACCACATAGGCATCACCGCCTTTGTGCAGCGGATGGCTTTGGAACGGGAACGGTTTGCAGCAATTCCTGAATTAGCTGCTTGACTGCCTGCGGATTGTTGGTGTGGTTTTTAAGCAGAATGCGATGGTTGAAGACATCTTCACAGACTGCTGTGACATCGTCCGGCACCACATAATTTCTGCCTCGCATAAAGGCGATGCCCTTTGCCGCATCAGTCAGAGCCAGCGTACCTCTTGGACTGATACCGAGCAGCACAGCAGGATGCTTTCGAGTTTCCTGTACCAGATTGGTAATATAATAGTAAATTTTATCATCCACATAAATCGCACGTACGGCACGCTGCATTTCCAGCAAGGCGGCTGCATCCGCAACAGGCTGTACGCTTTCGAGCGGATTGCTGTCATGGCGAGTACGAAGAATCTGCATTTCGTCTTCCAATTGCGGATAGCCCATTTCCAGCCGAAACATAAAGCGATCCATTTGAGATTCCGGCAACATTTGTGTGCCAACAGAACCAATGGGATTTTGTGTGGCAATGACAAGGTGCGGCTGCGGCAGCTGATAGGTGCGACCTTCTACTGTGACGCTGTGTTCCTCCATGGCTTCCAGCAGAGCAGATTGGGTTTTACTGGAAGTCCGGTTAATTTCGTCCGCCAGAAAGAGCTGGCAGAAGAGCGAACCCGGCTGAAAAGAGAAGGTTTCTGTACTTTTTTGATAAAGAGAGAAGCCGGTCAGGTCGGACGGCAGGACATCCGGCGTAAACTGCATTCGCTTATAGGAGAGCGAGAGGGCACGGGAGAAGGCGAGTGCCATCGTGGTCTTGCCGACACCGGGCATGTCCTCCATTAAGACGTTGCCGTTTGCCAGCATCGCAAGCAATACCTTTGCAATAATGACATCTTTTCCAATGACGGCTTTTTTTATTTCTGAGATAATGCGGTTAATTTGGTGAGCATATTCCTGTGGGTTGGTTTGCATAAGCAGCCTCCTGTTTTTGTTTTTCTAATGGGAAAGCGGAAATCCGGAATCTTTTCTGTTTCCGTTTCTTTCTTTTTTCTGATTATTATTATAACAGTTTTCAAAAAGAAATGCAAGGGAACTGGAAAATTTCCCATGGAAATCAGACTGTTTTTCCTAAGAGTATGAAGAAAATAAATTTCTGTAATTATATGCAGGTTAATTTTTCAGCAAGGAATAGCAAATATTTTCTGTTTTTCGTACTATTTTTGTAAAATTCCGATGAAAATTTCTGTGTCATATTCCATTCATAAAGAATTTATCATCCCAAAAGCAAGCATTTCTATTGACAAAACGCAAAAGGATGGTTATACTTAAAGAGGAACGTTACGGTTGGTGCATGAGATGTAGTTTCATGTACAATTTATTTTCAAGGAGTGTGAACAAAAGCATGAATATCTGGCATGACATTAGCCCGAAGCAAATTTCTACCGAGGAATTTGTTGCTGTGATTGAAATTCCAAAGAACAGCAAGGTAAAATATGAGTTGAACAAAGAAACTGGTGTTTTGGAAATGGATCGGATTTTGTATACTTCCACACACTATCCGGCAAATTATGGCTTTCTCCCAAGAACGTATGCAGACGACGGCGACCCGTTGGATTTGTTGGTACTTTGTTCCCAGACCCTCTATCC